>NZ_RBZR01000033.1:0-29205 GCF_003628495.1 Ruminococcus sp. B05
TGAAAGGTTTCCATATAAGTATTCTTCACATACTTTTATAATTATTTCTTTTGAATATTTAGACATAAAAAACCCCCTTAAGTAGATTTTGGTTATTTACCTTGTCTACTTAAGGGGAATCATACCACTCTGTCCCTATCTGGTTTTATTGCGATATTCCAATGGGGTCATCCCAAAATACTTCTTAAACGCTTGTCTGAAATTACCGATATCTGAATACCCTAATTCCTCGGAAATAACCGCGATGGAAATATCTGGATTGGCAAGCAGGCGGGTAGCCTGGTTCATACGTAATTGCTGGATATTTTCGCTGAAACTCATACCTGTACTGGATTTGATAATCCTTTGTAATTGACGTTCGCTGTAATTGAAGAAAGAGGACAATTCTTTCAAAGTAACTGTAGCGAAATGCTCCTGTATATATTTCAAGATGAATATCAGGTTTTCATTCTGGTCATCTTCAGCCAGTGACGGAACGATAACATTTGCACCATGATTGCGAAGCAGTGTAATGAAAAATGCATCGATAATGGAATTGAGCATCCGGTTTTTATATTGACGGTTTCCAATAAATTCTTCATAAGCATAGCCGACATAATTAAATAATTCGTGATTACCATGTGTACGGAATAGAAGGTAAGGGTGTGTCGGTGAATGATATAACATACGCATGAAAAAATCTGATAACACATCATTTTCCGATAAGGTCCCGAAGAAAGCGGTCTCAAAGGTGCTGGTTCTAAGTATAATATTGAATACGATACAGTCATCGGAAAATACACTGATAGCATGCGGTGTATTTGGTGCAATGATGCAAATATCACCGGACTGTATTTCCAATTTTTGCTCCTGAATATAGTTGGAACAAGACCCATGTAAAACACAGAGTACCTCCAAAAAAGAATGAGAGTGCCAGTTACATGGAAGGTAACGAAAATGTTTATAGATTTCGCAATCTAAGTTTTTATGAAAAAATAAATCTTCTTCCAGATTGTCAACCAGGAATTTAGGAAATAAACAATCATCTGTGTGACTGGCTTTGACAAAAATATCTCGGCAATCCTTAATATCATGTGGTTTTTCTAAGTGCCGGTCTTGATTTTCGAAATATAAGTCTTTTAATCGTTGCTCTGTCTTACACAAATTTGTATCTATTTCATATTCGTAAGCATCATAAAATCGCATAAGGTATCCTTTCACTGTCCGATAGTGTTAATTTGTTATACTTATTATACCAAAGACAAATTTAAAATTCTTTAAAATTCATAGAAATGTCATCTTTGTAATGCAGGAGTGTCTGATTTGCAACTATGTTGTAAAATGAGGGATTGCTATACTATGAAATATAATAAAGCAGAAGGAGAATCTGGATAATGGGAATATTAGGAAATTGGATTACAAATAAAACAGCAAAACCATTTTATGCAAGAAGAATTATAAAAATATGTAAGCCGGTTTTACATGCAGAGGCAAAGGTATGTGGACTTGGTCAGTTTCATTTTTATATAAATGGATGTAAGATAGAAGATCATGAGCTGGACCCGGGATGGACGGATTATCACAAACTGATTGAATATGTAACATTTAATATAACATCATATTTAAAAGAAGGGGAAAATGTAATTGGAGCGGAGGTCGGAAACGGCTGGTTTTATAAGATGGACGAGCATTACACATTTAAATTTCCGGAATTTATGCCGCCAAATCCGAATCCATATAAACCATTTGGTGAAGAACTTGTATTGGCAGTAGAATTAATGATTACTTATGTTGATGGAACAGTAGAAGTTATTCATGCAGATGAAGATTTTCTTGTAAAAGAGCATCCGGTTGTAATGAGTAATGTATATGGTTCAGAGACAATTGACGGAAGAAAGAATCAGGATGGATGGTGTACAGCAGAGTTCAATACGACAAGTTGGGAGAATGCTTCGATTGTTACAAAGGAGAAAGAGCCGACCGGTCGGATGATCGACCAGATACAGCCACCAGTGAAGGTGCTCCATTCTTATCAGGGAGAATATTTGAATAACGTACAGAGCAAAGATATCTATGATTTTACACAAAACATGTCAGGAATTTTAGAGTTTGAAGTAAAAGGAAAAGAGGGGGATGAAATTCATCTTTACCCTGCCGAGAAACTTGCAAAAAATGGGGATATCGACCAGATGGCGAAAGGCTGGGTAGATTTGGATTCCTGTATTACTTATATTATCGGACAGGACGAAGTATGGGAAACATGCAGAATGAAATTTACGTATTTTGCGGGAAGATATGTTGCAATTGAGAAGCCGGAAAACTGTGAGGTGCGTAATCTTACGGCTCATGCAATCAGCAGTGCTTATGAGACGGACGGAACATTTACATGTGATGACAAACGTTATGAGCAGATTTACAGTCTGGTGGAAAAAGCAGTTGAGGCAAATATGGTCAGTGTGCATACCGATTGTCCGACAATTGAGCGATTTGCATGGCAGGAGCCGAATCATTTGATGGCACCATCGATTATGTATATGAAAAACGGACGCAAATTGTGGGAGAAGTTTTTGCTTGACATGAGGACAGCACAGCATACGGAACAGGACTATTTTTATGATTTTGCAGGAAATAGAGTTTATCCGGGAGATGGACTGATGCCGTCACAGTGTCCATGTTATATTCCGAATGTACTTCCGGTTCCGGGGATGGGAAGTTTCTATGATATTATCGGTTGGGGAAGCACCTGTATTCTTGGAACATATTGGCATTATATGTTCTATGGGGATAAGAAGATCATTGAAGATAACTACGATGCAGGTATGAGATATCTGGAACATTTAAAAACAAAGGTTACAGAAGAAGGATTTATCAACCATGGCCTGGGTGACTGGGGCAATCCGAAAAATGAACTTGCAAGAGAAAATATCGAGACGGCTTTTCTGTATGCAGATACCATAACGCTTGCGAAGTTTGCTGAGATTCTCGGAAAAATCGAGGATAAAAAGGAACTGGAAGCTTATGCAGAGCAGGTAAAGAAAAATTACAATGAAAAGTTACTGGTCTGGAATTCAGAAAAGGAATATTGGTGTTATCGTGCATGGGATCATGAAGACGAGTTGTTTACGACACAGGCAGTAGAAGCGTTACCGCTTTATTGGGGATTAGTACCGGAGGACAAAGAGGCGGATGTTGTGAAAGCTTTTCGCGATACCTTGGAAACAGAAGGTGCATTTGTCAGCGGAGAAATCGGACTTCCATATGTAATTCAGACAGCACGCAAATATCAGATGAATGACTTGATCTGCCAATTTATTTTGAGGAAAGAACATCCAAGTTATTATGCATTTGTATTGGATGGAGAGACGACATTGGGTGAATATTGGGAGAGCAATCCAAGAAGCCACTGTCATGATATGATGGGGCATATTGTAGAGTGGTATTATAATGGTATCGCAGGAATCCAGGGAATCGAGCCTGGATTTAAGAAAATAAAGATTTGTCCATATCTGCCAGAGAGTATGCATGAGTTTAAGTGTACTTATCGTTCTGCGGCAGGGGAAATTTCAGTTCAGGTGAAGGAAGAGCAGGATGGACTGGTATTGCAGGTGAAAGTGCCAAAGGGCGTGGAGTATCAGATTGATACAACCAATCTGGAAAGTAGCAGAGGGGTTGTGACAGAGAAGATTAAGGTGGAGGTAGATTAGTGTGAGAGAGTTCAGTAACAGACGAAATCCAATATTACCATTGGAATACCATGTGCCGGACAGCGAGGGCCATGTAATGCCGGATGGAAAGTTGTATGTATATGGGAGTTTTGATGACAGAGAAGATGTTTATTGTAGTGAGAAATATCATGTGGTATCGACAGCCGATATGGAGCATTGGACGATTCATGAGGAATCGTTAAACGGTAATCAGATTCCTTGGTTCAATAACCCGGTTGCACCAAAATATTCAGGAATTGATTGGAGCCATCCAACATCATTTATCCAGAAAATGATTCAGCGAGACCTTGAGAATGGTGTCGATATGAAGGCAAAATTTGAAGAGGCAGAAAAAGAAGAAAAGGAAAAGCCGGCACTTCTCTTTGCACCGGATTGTCTGGAACGCAATGGAAAATATTATCTTTACTTTTGCATGCCGGATGACAGTGAAGGAGTTGCAATATCAGACAGACCGGAGGGACCATTTACAAATCCAATACAGCTTCCGTGTGGGGAATTGATCCGGCAATATTTATTGATGATGATGGACAGGCATATTATTATTGGGGACAATTATTTTCACATGGAGTAAAACTGAATGAAGATATGATTTCCTTCAATCGAGATGAGATAGTAGATGATCTGGTGACGGAAGAAGAACATTTCTTTCACGAAGGCTCTTCCATGAGAAAAATCGGTGATACCTATTACTATGTATATGCCGATATGGAACGTGGGAAACCAACTTCACTTGGATATTCTACAAGTAAGTCTCCAATGGGACCGTTTACTTATCGTGGAATTATCATTGATAATGATGGATGTGATCCGGCGAGCTGGAATAATCATGGATCAATTGAATGTGTAAATGGACAGTGGTATGTATTTTATCATCGCTGCAGCCGAGGAGTACAGCAACACAGAAGACTTTGCATCGAGAAGATAGAGATATTGGAAGATGGTACAATCCCGGAGGTGAAGATGACCTCGCAGGGCATCGGAGAGCCATTTGCACCGAGAGAAGTCATCAAGGGATATCAGGCATGTGAAATATCCGGTTCCGTGTATATCGGAGTGAATGAAGATGCAGAGAGTGCAGAGGAATATCCAGAGGTACTGATGAATATTTCTGTGGGAGATGAAGTGATGTTTCGTTATGTGAAGAGTGAGCAGGAGTGGAAGGAAATTTTCTTAAAATATCGTGGCAGTGGAAAAGTTAAAGTAAAAATGGATGGAACTTGTGCAGGCGAAATAACACTTACAGATAATAAGGATGTTACAAATACAACAAACCAGGAGATATGTATGGAAGCTGGGGAATATGAGCTGGAACTGGAAATTGTAGAAGCAGATAAGCTGGAAATTATTGAAATTATGCTGGCATAATAAGGAGAACTAGAGAGGATGGATTTTATAAAAGTTATCCACAGAATTGCCAACAAAAAAGAAGAGTTATCGACAAGAAACACATTGCGAATGTACAGATGGTAGCTTAAGCTATATCTATACTCATTTCTAAAAATTAATCGATTAGTTAAGACTCTTGAAAGTCTAAGGTGCGGGATGAGAATTTTATAAGTTCTCATTCCGTACAGTTATCTATATTCATTTCAGAATATAACATGAGTTTTTTAAAGAACTTGAGTTCAGTAACAAATTCAAAATGTAAAAATCCGAACAAATATAAAAAACAAGAACAAGACTGTTAAAATGGAAGTAGAAAAAGTATCTTTTATAGAAAAAGTAAATGTGATAAAATTAAGAAAATAGGATTTTCTATTTCTGTTTGACAGATAATTGTCATGAGAAAAAGGAGAAAATTCTATGAAAAAAACAAAAGAATTAAAGGAAAAAGAAAATTTTATAATGTTTCCCACAGTGGATTTTTGTTTCAAAGAATTAATGCAGAATGAGAATGTAAGGAAAGGCATTATTGCAGCTTTATTGAATGTATCACCTGATGAGATTGAATCTACCATCCTTATACAGACAATATTGAGAAAAGAATATGAGGATGATAAGTATGGGATTTTAGATGTGCGTGTAAAATTGAAGAATGGAACACAGATAGATTTTGAAATGCAGGTGGCAGCATATGAATATTGGGATAAACGTTCTATTTTTTATTTGAGCAAAATGTACACAGAACCGATTAAAGAGGGAGAAGGATATGATACATTAAAAAAATGTATTCATGTTAGTATTTTGAATTCAGTACATTTTCCTGAAGATGATATATGTTATCGAAGGATTGCATTTTGTGATACAAAGACAGGAAAAGAATATTCCGATCTTATGGAGATGCATATGTTGGAGTTAGCGAAATTGCCTCCGGAAGCTCAGAATGAAGAAGGCATTATTCTTTGGATGCGTTTTCTCGGTGGAAGATGTGAGGAGGATTTTAAGCATATGGCAGAAAAGGATAAGTACATAGAAGAAGCATATGATACCTTGAAAAAAATAAGTGCAGATGAAGAGAAACGTCTTGAGTATGAGGCTCGTCAGAAAGTGATTCGGGATCATAACTCATTTATGAAAAGTGCAGAGAAACGAGGACTGCAGCAAGGAATAGAGAAAGGAATACAGCAAGGAATACAGTACACTTTAAAGGCATTGGAATTGAAGAGACAAAATTTGAGTGCAGAGCAGATTGCAGAAGAACTTCAAATTTCATTAAACGATGTGAAAATGATTTTAGGAGAAAAATAACAGCATGCATGCGAGAACAATTTAAACCAGTGGGGACGGAGTTTTTGGCTTAATAAATGTCTCCTGTGGATAAGAAGAAACACTGATATATTTGCGAAAAATCTTTCCACAGAATTGCCAACAAAAAAGAAGAGTTATCGACAAGAAACGCATTGCGAATGTACAGATGCTAGCTTAAGCTATATCTATACTCATTTCTAAAAATTAATCGATTAGTTAAGCCGTGTGAAAGTCGGAAGTACGGAATGAGAATTTAAATCTTTTGAATTCTTATTCCGTACATTTATCTATATTCATATCAGGATATAAAATGAGTTTTTCAAAGAATTTAAGTTTAGTAGCAAATCTAAATTTCCAAATAAGAACAATTTAATAAAGGAGAGGATAAATTGTCATCAGTAGATAAAATATTGACTGCGGTAATGTGTGGAACAAGAGATAAAAATATTTTATTTTTGGATCTTCGAAAACTATTGGATGTTTTAGGATTTCGATGTAGAATAAAAGGGGATCATTTTATATATTATAAAGAGGGCGTTAGTGAAATTATTAATATTCAACCGGAAGGAAATAAAGCGAAGGCATATCAAGTTAAGCAGGCAAGGTGCATTATATTAAAATATAAAATGGAGGTCTGAAATTGAATAAATATAAACAAATTATTTATTGGTCAGAGGAAGATAATAGATTTATTGTAGAAGTTCCGGAATTACCGGGATGTATGGCAGATGGAACAACGGAAACGGAAGCACTGAAAAATGCAGAGCAGGTTATTTCGGAGTGGATTGAGACAGCAAGAATTTTGGGGAGAGAAATTCCACAGCCTGAGGGACGATTGGTATATATGGGATAGTGAGTGTAAGGAGGACCTGAAAACCATGCACGCGAGAACAATTTTACAGTCATTACAACAAGGCATTCTGATTTGTAACAGAAATGCAAGAATCATATATTTTAATGATGCTTATGGGGAGTTCATTGGGAAGCGCCTTGAAGAAGTTCAAGGAGAGGAGATAACAAAGTATCGAAAGCATGCAATGGTTCCACAGGTGATTCAGTCGCAGATACCAATAGAAGGAATTGTACGTACGGAAGGAAATCAAGAGTATTTTGCAAGTGTCTATCCAATCATGGAGGGGGATATTCCTAATGGAACAATCTCAATTGTAACAACTCTTGCACAGCACCAGTTAAAAGTAAAACAAAAAACAGAGATGCTTGCAGAGAGGGTACGAAAATTTGAACGTGAAGAAATTCTGGCAGAAGTTGCATATTGCGGAGGTGGCGTAGAAGGGAAGAAAAGAGCGGCAGCCCGACTAGGCATATCGTTGGCGACATTGTACAATAAAATAAAAGAAGATTAGGGACGAGCGGTAATTTCTAAAATTTTAGAAATTATCGCTCGTTTTATCTGGGGTATAGCTATAATATAACACGTAACAAAGATGGAAAAATGTCATAAATGAACCTTTGATATGTCAGTTGAAATACTTTGGGCTGTATTTGAATCTTGCTACAATGATAAAAAAATAAGGAGAATGCAGAATGAACAATTCAATTAAACCAGGTCAGGTATGGCTTGATACAGAGGGAAAACGAATTCAGGCACATGGTGGAAGTGTAATCTGTGTGGAAGATACATTTTATTGGTATGGAGAAAACAAAGAAAATACTACTGGACAGGATAAGACATGGCATTGGGGAGTAAGATGTTATTCATCAAAAGATTTATACAACTGGAAAGACGAAGGAATTATCATTCCACCAAATCTGGAAGATGAGACATCACCATTACATCCTACATCGATGATGGACCGCCCTCACATTGTATACAATAAAATGACACAAAAATATGTGGCATGGCTTAAGATTATGAATGAGCCCCCATGTTTTACAGTTTTGACGGCAGACCACATTTTGGGACCATATAAATTGAAGAATGCACGAGTGAATCCGTGTGGAATGGCTGTTGGTGATTTTGATATTGCAGTAGAGCCGGTTGACAATAAAGCTTACTTAATCAGTGAACGTCCACACATTACGTTATATGTTGCGGATCTAAATGATGAGTATACTGATGTGACAGGGAATTACTCAGAACATTTTCCACACACGGCACCGCCGGAAACTCGAGAGGCACCAGCACATTTTGTGAGAAAAGGAATGCATTATTTGATTACATCAGGAACGACAGGATATCATCCGAATCCATCAGAAATAGCAGTGTCAAAATTATGGCATGGACCATATGAGATTCTTGGGAATCCGCATGTGGGGGATACATCAAAAACATCGTTCAACTGTCAAATTTCATCTGTATTTAAGCATCCGATGAAGAAAGATCTTTATATTGCTATTGGAGATCGCTGGCGACCTGAGATTCCAGAACTAGAGGGTGAGAAATTTATAACAGGTGAAGGCTACGAAGAAACAGCGCAAATGTTTCGGACAATTTTTGACCCAGAGGCGGAATTTATATTTGATGAAAATGCATCAAAGAATTTGTTTATAAATGCATCAATTGCAGATTATGTTTGGCTTCCACTTCGCTTTGATGGTGATAATGTTCGAATCGAATGGATGGATGAATGGAAAATAGAAGAATTTGAATAGTAGACTGAAAGGAGCTCAGCGCAGATAATATCTGGTGCGCTAGCTCCTTTTAAATTTCCTTATTTAGAGCTCGATATTCCGCTGGTGTCATTTGGTATTGTTGGATAAAGAGCTTTTTCAGGTGATTCGGATTAGAATATCCGACTCGAGAGGCAATCTGTTTTTGTGAAAGATCCGTTGTTATTAATAATTCAGCGGCATGTTTTAATTTTATCTTTTGAATATTTTGGGAAAAACTTTGCCCTGTATATTCCTTTAGCAGGCGGATCATATGTCTTTCACTGTAATGAAAGAAATGTGCCAGTTCTTGGAGTGTGACATTTTGATATCGCTGTTCCATATATTTGAGTATAAAAATAAAGTTGTTTTCTTCATCTGATCCATTTGGATTTGGAAGACATAAGTCTTTTTCATGATTTCGAAGGAGCAGGGAGAAAAATAATTCTACAAGTTGATTTTTAACTGCATTTTTGTATCTCTTATTATCACATTCCTCTTGATATAAGGCGGTAAGAATCGTAAATACCTCAGAATCAACAGACGCATGAAAGAGAAGGTAAGAGAATTTTTCATTATGATATAATGTGTTTTTGAAAAATTCGCTTAGAATTGTCTGATCTTTCAAAATATAAAAAAAGTTTGAATCAAAAGTATTGGAGCGAATCAAAAGATTTATAATAAGACTATCTTCATTTGTGTCCGAAATTGTGTGCATGGTTCCTGGAGCAATGATTAGAATATCCCCGGCTTGAAGCATATATGTTTGTCCACCAATGGAGTTTGAACAGCTGCCATTTAACACACACATGATTTCAAAAAAATCATGAGAGTGAGGGAAAGCGGGAAGAAATCTGGGGTGCCGTACAAGGAAGACATCATGATCAAAGTTCTTAAAAAAATCTTCAGAAAGAGTTTCCTCCAAGAAAATGTCAACATGAAATTGATTCAGGATTTCTTTGTGTAAAAAGCTACGTATTTCTTCGAGTGCGGAAACGTTGTACAGGTGAGCGTTTTCAGTATCATACTGCAGAAAGCATTCTTTTAGAAAGTCTTCTATTTTCAACATCGTTTCGCCTGAACAGGAAGATATCGTGCTTTTATTGTAGATGGCAGGTGAAAATAATTTCATGAATAGCGTCCCTTTCTCTTTTTATTGCTTGTAAACAGTATAACACAAAATGTCATGAAAAATAATACAGTGTCATTTATTGTTTTCACTATGTCACTTTTCTGACTATTCTACTCACCTACATTTTTTTATAATACATATAAATTTGAAAGGAAGGGTGTAAAGATGAATACGAAAGAAAGTGGGAAACTAAAATTATCGGAACGTCTGGCATATGCAATTGGCGGACTTCCAGAGGTTGCAAATTCAATTATCGCGGCATTCTTAACAATGTTCTATACAGATAATATCGGATTGGCAGCAGGAATGGTTGGTACGATGTTCTTCATATCTAAGTTATTTGATGGAATCAGTGATTTAGTTGCAGGAACGATTGTAGACCATACGAGAACAAAATGGGGAAAAGCCAGACCATGGCTTTTATGGCTTTCAGTTCCAACGGGCTTATCACTGGCACTGATTTTCTTTATTCCTCAAAATGGATCAAGCACAATGCAATTGATTTATGCATTTGTTACATATAATTTATATACAACGATTATGTATACAATGACAGGAATCGCTAAAAATGCTTTGATGCCTCTTATGACACAGAATATGCAAGAACGTGGAATTTTATCAACATTCGCAATGTTTGTTGGATTAGGTGGAACAATTTTAGGATGCTCATTTACATTTCCACTTATCTTTTCTCTTGGAGGAGATATAAAAGCATGGCGAACATTGTTTATGATTTACGGAGCATTAGTAACAATTGGTCTTTTGATCGGTTTCTTCTTTACAAAAGAATATGTACAATCGGTTGAAAGTGTAACAAACGAAAAAGCAGAAGCAGTGAGTTTCTTAGAGGGGACAAAGATGTTTGTGAAGAACAAATATCTGGTACTTGCTCTTGTGATGACAGTTGTAGTAAATCTTATGGTACAGCTTGGAACATGTTCACAGACTTATTTTTATACTTATTCAATGGGCGATCCAATGCTTATGACTTCATTGAGTCTGGTTGGTGTTGTTCCAACACTTATTAGTATTGCAGTTCTTACAGGTCCATGCCTGATGAAATTTGGAAAGAAAAAATCAATGTATATAGGCGCAGCGGGACAGATGATAGGAAGTATTATTAAAGCACTTGCAGCGCTGAGCTTAAACGTACCGGTTTTGATCATTGGAACAGTGATCGGAGGATTAGCAACGGGACCATTATCAGTACCTGTAGCAACATTGGCTTCCGATGGTATTGATTATGGTGAATTCCTTTTCAATAAACGAATTGAAGGTGTCGGATCTGCGATTACAAGTTTTTCGCAGAAACTTAGTTCAGGACTCGCAGCAGCAATGGTTGGATGGGTGCTTGCTTTAACTGGATATGTGGCAAACGGAGTACAGAATCAGGCAACAAACATAGGTATTATTTCACTGTTTGCTATTATACCGGCAGTTTTGGAAATCATCATCATTATTCTGTTAAAAGTATTCTATCATTATGATCAAGAGGCAGATAAAGTATTGGTAGAATTAGAAACAAGAAAAGAACAAGTTAAATAATAAACGATAAGAATTTATAAATAGGCTGTAAGAAGAACTGCAAGATAAGTTGTTCTTTTTACAGCTTATTTAGGAGGATAAAAATGAACAGCTTAGGAAAATGGATTACAAATGGCAGTGAACGTCCATTTTATACAAGAAAGAATATAGAGATTACAAAAGAGATTACAAATGCAGTTGCATATGTATGTGGATTGGGACAGTTCAACTTTTACATTAACGGAGCGAAGGTTTCGGACCATGTCTTGGATCCGGGATGGACAAACTATGACAAACTGATCCAGTATGTTACATTTGATGTAACAAAGTATTTAAAAGAAGGTGTAAATACAATCGGTGCAGAGATTGGAAATGGATGGTTTATTATGAATAACGATCATTATACGTTCGCATTTCCAGCGTTTATGCCGCCGAATCCAAATCCATATCACGCATATGGCAAAAGTCTTGTATTTGCTATGTGCCTAGAGGTTGAATACAAAGATGGAACCAAGGATGTGATGACAGCAGATGATACATTTAAAGTGGCAGAACATATGGTGACTGTTTCGAATGTATATGGGTCAGAATATATTGATGGGCGAAAAACACAGATTGGATGGAATACGATAGCATTTGATGATTCTAAGTGGGAAAAAGCGAAGATAGTAGCAGAGGAGGATGAGCCGAAAGGAGAGCTACAAAATCAAACTCAGCCACCAATTAAAGTAATTCATACTTATGAAGGAAAATATCTTCACGATTACGCGGATAAAGAGTCTGGGGAAATTCGTAAAATCTATGATTTTTCGCAGAATATGTCCGGTATGTTAGAAGTAAAGGTCAAAGGAAAAGCAGGAGATGAAATTCATTTTCTTGCAGCAGAGAAACTTTCACCAGAAGGTGATGTAGATCAGATGGCAAAGAACTGGATGATGATAGATAATTGTATTACTTACATTGTTGGAAAAGATGATGAATGGGAAACGTGTAAATTAGTTTTTACGTATTTTGCAGGGAGATTCATGGGTGTTGAAGCAAAATCAGATGCTGTTGAAATTGGTGAAATGAAAGGGCATGCAATTACAAGTGCTTATGAGGAAAGCGGAACATTTGAATGTGATGATGAGAGATATAATCAAATCTATGATATGGTGGAAAAAGCAGTTGAAGCGAATATGATGAGTGTGCATACGGACTGTCCAACGATTGAACGTTTTGCATGGCAGGAGCCAAATCATTTAATGGCACCGGCAATCATGCATATGAAAAACGGGAAAAAACTTTGGGAAAAATTTTTATTAGACATGAGAGTGCAACAGCATACAGCGGATGATTATTTCTATGATTATGAAGGAAATAAATTTTATCCAGGAGATGGACTCATGCCGGGACAGGCGCCATGTTATATTCCAAATGTACTTCCGGTTCCGGGGATGGGAAGCTTTTATGATATTATTCCATGGGGAAGTACTTGTATTATAGGAACGTATTGGCATTACATTTTCTATGGGGATCAGAAAATTATTGAAGATAATTATGATGCGGGAATGAAATATTTCAAATATCTTCAAACGAAAGTGACGGAAGATGGGTTTATCAATCATGGATTAGGAGATTGGGGAAATCCAAGAAATGAACTTGCAAGAGAAAATATTGAGACTGCCTTTTTCTATGCAGACGCAAAAGTGTTGGCAAGATTTGCAGAGATGCTTGGAAAAGATGAAGATAAAGGAACATTAGAAACATATGCAGATGAAATTAAGAGTAACTATAATGAGAAACTACTTGTACAGAATGAGGAAGGATACTGGTGTTATAAAAACTGGGATCATCCGGATAAATTAGTTATGACACAGGCAAGTCAGGCACTTCCATTATACTGGGGGCTTGTTCCAGAAAATAAGAAAGACGATATAGTAAAGGCTTTCCGTCAGACACTTGTGAATGAGCAGGCTTTTATTGCCGGAGAAGTAGGACTTCCATATGTAATTCAGACAGCGCGTGAAAATGGAATGAATGATTTGATTGCGCAATTTATATTAAGAGAAGAACACCCAAGTTATTATGCATTTATTTTAGATGGAGAGACAACTTTGGGTGAATATTGGGAAAATAATCCAAGAAGTCATTGTCACGATATGATGGGACATATTATTGAATGGTATTATAATGGTATCGCAGGAATTATTCCAGAGGAACCTGGATTTTCTAAGGTTACAATAAAACCTTATATGCCAAATACGGTGAACTATTTTATATGTACTTTCAATACACCGCAGGGTGAGATTAAGGTATCGGCAAGAAGAAGTGGAAAAGAAGTTGAATTGGATGTGAAGGTTCCAGAAACGATTGAGTATATAGTGGATAGAAGCAATTTATAAAGGAAGATTAGGGACGAGTGATAATTTCTAAAATTTTAGAAATTACCACTCGTTTTATTGTGGAAAGAATGCGAAATGGTAAGATTTGAGTATAAAAAGAAGGAGGCAATGAGATGAAATTGAGAGAAATTGCACACTCAAGAACCGGAGATAAAGGGGATATTTCCAATATTTCTGTAATTCCCTATAATGAGGCAGATTACGAATTTTTAAAAGAAGTATTAACAGAAGAAGTGGTAAAAGAATATTTTCAGGAGATATGCAAAGGAGAAGTTGTTCGATATGAACTGGATGGATTGCATGCTTTGAATTTTGTTCTGGACCATACACTGGGCGGTGGGGTAACACGTTCTCTGGCGATAGACCGACATGGTAAAACATTAGGCATGGCATTATTGGAAATGGAGATAGAGCGATAATGAAGACGATTCGAATCGGAAGTGGAGCCGGTTATGCGGGAGATCGAATTGAACCGGCGATGGAATTGATTGAGAAAGGAAAGCTGGACTATATTATATTTGAATGTCTGGCAGAAAGAACGGTTGCAATCGGACAGCAGGATAAGGAGAAAGACCCAGAAAAGGGATACAATCAATTACTGGAATATCGTATGAAAAAGATATTGCCTTTGTTAGCAAAAAATCATGTAAAGATGATTACAAATATGGGTGCAGCAAATCCGAAGGCTGCGGCAAAACAGACGAAAAAAATTGCGGAAGAGATAGGCGTTTCAGGATTGAAGATTGCCTGCGTAACAGGGGATGATATAACAGATGAATTGGATAAATATAAGGATCATATAGTTCTGGAAAACGGGAAGCCATTGGAAGAATTAAAAGATTCTTTAATTTCTGCAAATGTATATATGGGTTCGGAAGGAATTCAGGAAGCGTTAAATGAACAGGCAGACATTGTAATAACAGGGCGTGTGTCAGATCCGGCACTCTCCATTGGACCACTGGTACATGAATTTGGATGGGATTTAGAAAACAATCCGGATCAAATGGGACAAGCCGTGCTGGTTGGACATTTGCTTGAATGCGCAGGACAGGTGACTGGCGGATACTATGCAGATACGGGAATCAAAGATGTGCCGGATTTATATAAATTAGGATTCCCTTTGATAGAAGTTCATGAAGACGGCAGCTTTGTCGTAACAAAAGTAGAAGGCTCCGGAGGTCTGGTAAGCGTAGATATCTGCAAAGAGCAGACAATATATGAGATTCATAATCCAAAAGCTTATCTGACACCGGATGCAACAGCAGACTTTTCAAATGTAGTATTTACACAAGTAGGAGAAAACAGAGTACTGGCACATAATGCGACAACGCATGGTCGTCCGGAAACTTTGAAAGTAAGTGTTGGATATAAGGATTGCTTTATCGGAGAAGGTGAGATTTCTTATGGAGGTGAGACTGCATTGGAGAGGGCACGTATGGCTGCTGATATTATAGAGAAAAGAATCAACTTAACAGGAATTCAGTTGGATGAATATCGTGCAGATTTTATAGGATATAATTCTTTGTATGGTGATTTGCTCACATCCAAGATGAATGCTGGAACTCCAACAGAAGTAAGACTTCATGTGAGCGGAAGAACGACAGAACGATTACAGGCAGAATTGCTTGCAAATGAAGTGGAAGCGCTTTATACGAATGGGCCGGCAGGAGGCGGTGGAGCAGAAAAGCGAGTAAAAGAAATCGTTTCAATCTGCTCGATATTTGTTCCGAGACAGGCGGTTCGGTATCAAGTTGAATATTTGGAAAGCGGGGATAAATCAGCATGCGAATTATAAAGAAAAAAATAGGTGAATATGCGGAACTGACGGGGTATCTTCACGAACTGAATGATGAGACGGACAATATTAAGGAGTATCCGGCAATTTTGATATTTCCAGGTGGAGGTTTTAGAACTTGTAGTTTTCTGGAGTCTGAACCGATTGCGTTAGCCTATCTGGCAGAAGGATATCAGGCATTTACATTAAAATATACAACAGTGACAGATAAGGAAAATGCTACAATAGAAGATCCCATGACGGATGCACAAAAAGCATTAGAATGGATTCGGGATTGCAGAGAGGAATACTGTATAGGAAAAGAACAACTAGCACTATTAGGATTTTCCGGAGGAGCACATCTTGCGGCAGCTACAGCAACACATGGACCACAGCGACCGGATGTGCTGTTACTGGGATATCCGGGAATTCTTCACAGTGAGTTACGTGCACTGGAGTGTCCGGATATTATAGAATGTATAGATGAGAAAACGCCGCCGACATTTCTGTTTGGAACAAGAGATGATAAGGTGACACCGCCGAAACACATTCTGGTGTTTGCGCAATGTTTGGAACAGAAAAATGTGGAATTTGAAGTTCATATTTTCAGAAAAGGTGAACATGGATTTTCACTTGCAAAGCCATTAACCAGCGTGGGAGATAAAAACAGGGTAAATCCGGATGTGGCGCAATGGTTTCAACTGAGTGTGAGATGGCTGAAGGAAATGTTGGGTGAGTTTACGGTATATGGGGTGAATGATGGACGAATCGGCAAGTACAGTATAGATACAAGAGTATGTGAATTGTTAGAAAGTCCGGAAGCAAAAGAACTGGTTTTAACATATTTGCCGATGCTAAGTGAAGAACTTCCGGTGTTTATAAAGGATTGGATTACGCCGAGAATATTGAATAAAAATCAAAAATCTTTGTCACAGGAGAAGCTGGAAGAACTGGATCAAAAGTTGTTAACATTATAGTTATCAACAGAGCTATAAAAAGAAACCAGTGGGAACACATAATGAGCCGAAAACTCCGTCCCCACTGGTTTATGCCCACTGGTTTAAGCCATATGAAGGAAGCCTAATAAAAAATGCTATGCTTCGTCAGTCTCTTTCGCCGGAATCTCAACCGGTTTATTCAAAATCTCCATGAACTCTTCACCTGTAATCGTCTCATGCTCATACAGATATTGAGCCAGTTCATGCAATTTACCAACATTATCTTCAAGTATTTTATAAGCTTTTGAATGTTGCAATTTTACAAGATCGCGGACTTTTTTGTCAATTTCGGTTTGCGTTTCGAGTGAACAAGTCATAGAACTGTCACCACCGAGATATTGGTTGGTCATAGTTTCCATTGCAACCATATCGAATTCTTCATTCATACCATAACGGGTAATCATTGCTTTAGCAAGTTTTGTGGCCTGTTCAATATCGTTGGAAGCACCGGTTGTAATCTGATGGAAGATCAGTTCTTCGGCAGCTCGTCCACCGGTAAATGTTGCAATTTTATTTTCCAGCTCTTCCTTTGTCATGAGGAAATGCTCTCCGTCTTCAACCTGCATCGTATATCCAAGGGCACCGGAAGTTCTTGGAATAATGGTGATTTTGTGTACCGGAGCAGATTCTGTCTGTTTCGCGGCGACAAGTGCGTGACCGACCTCATGATAAGATACAACGAGTTTTTCTTTATTGGAGAGAACTCGGTTTTTCTTTTGATATCCGGCAATAACAACTTCTACACTTTCTTCCATATCTGCCTGTGTGACGAACTTACGATTGTCACGGACAGCACGAAGGGCAGCTTCATTTACAATATTAGCAAGTTCAGCACCGGAGGCGCCGGCAGCAGCTTTGGCAACAGCAGCATAATCGACGTTATCTCCAACACGAATTTTCTTGGCATGTACTTTTAAAATATCAATACGTCCTTGCAGATCTGGGAGTTCGACCGGAATACGACGGTCAAAACGTCCTGGACGGAGGAGTGCAGGATCGAGAGAATCTGGTTGGTTTGTTGCGGCAAGAATAACAACTCCCTTAGAGCCGTCGAATCCATCCATCTCAGTAAGCAACTGATTTAAAGTCTGCTCACGTTCATCGTTTCCAGACATTTGTCCGTTACGTTTCTTTCCAATCGCATCAATCTCATCGATAAATACAATACAAGGAGCTTTCTCATTTGCCTGTTTGAACAGGTCACGCACCTTGGCAGCTCCCATACCGACGAACATCTCAACAAATTCAGAACCTGAAATAGAGAAGAACGGAACATTGGCTTCACCGGCAACTGCTTTGGCAAGTAATGTTTTACCCGTTCCAGGAGGGCCTACTAACAGCGCACCTTTTGGCATAGAGGCACCAATCTCACGATATTTTTCCGGGGTGTGTAAATAATCTACTAATTCAGATAAAAGCTCTTTTGCTTCGTCTTCACCGGCAACATCAGAAAATTTAATACCACTGGAAGATTTGACATATACTTTTGCATTACTCTTTCCGCCCATACCAAATTGCATGGAATTCATTCCGCCACCCATCTTAGACAGCATTTTTTTGGACAGCCATTGGCCAAGTGCAATCATGATCAACATTGGAAGAAAGCAGGCCATTAAAAAACTAATAATTGGAGATGTCGGCTCAATGATTTCGGATGAAAATTTAGCACCAGATTCGTGAAGCCGGGTTACGAGATCTGGATCTTCAATAATTCCGGTTTTATATACTGTATCTCCTGATTTATCTGTAAATATGATTTGATTTGATTCGATGTTTACAGAATCGATTTGTTTTTCATCAATCATTGTCATAAATGTGCCGTAATCTACTTCCTTAATCTGACGCTGTTCCAGCGCAGGAAGGAGAAGAAAGTTTATACAAAGAATGGCGACAAGTACAATAATATAATAAAAAATCATAGGTCGTTTTGGTGATTTTACTTCTTGCATAATATGTTTTCAATCCTTTCGTCTTTAGTAAAAGATAGTGTAGTACGAAATGTTAAGGAATTCAAGCGAAAAAGTCTGAAAAAACTAAGGAAATCATGAAATTTTTATAAAATGGAAAGATGAAAAAAATCTGTGTAGAAAATCTGCCGTCTGCTTTATACTGCATTTTTATAAGCTCTCGTGTTATAATAAAGGGCAAAGAGATGATTGAGAGAAAATAGAAGAAATATAGAGTATATAAGATTCTTTGGACAATCATCCAGATAAGCACGAACAGATAAGGAGATTCTATGCAGTTACGTTTTGAAATTCCAGACAAATTCTGGGGGCTGTTCCGGTCGGTTAACCGGGAGGCTTATATGGAGGCGTTATTGAATATCAATGAAGAATATCAATACAGTAATTATTTCTTAACACGGGAAGTTTGTATTCAAGTGTTAAGTGATATGTATATAAAGAAACATTTTCAGTTAAAACAGGAAGAGGATGAAACAGAGTTCGATTTATTGGAGACACCGGCGAGCAGAACATTGAAATGGCTGCTTCGGACAGGATGGCTTAAAAAACTAGAAGACTATAATACGCTTGCAACCAATATTGTAATTCCGGATTATGCGGCGATTTTTATTGATGCATTTGAACGTTTGGGTTCAGAAGATATGGAAGAGACTGAGATTTATATTCAGAATGTATATGCGACACTGTTTTCTTTCAAAAATGATTCCAGAGTAAACTTAAGTATGCTTCGGACTGCATTGGTTAATACGAGAAGATTGAATAAAGCACTGCAGGATATGCTTCATAATATGGATAAATTTTTCGGACGATTATTGGATCAGCAATCTTACCATGAACTGTTAAAAGAACATTTGGAAGGTTATGTAGAAGAAATCGTGCGTAAAAAATATCATATATTGAAGACATCTGATAACTTTTATATTTACAAGACGGATATTAAGAAATGTCTGCGTGACATGAGAGAAAATGAAGAGTGGATAGGGCTGGTCAGAGAGCGTTCTAAGGCAATGGGGGATACGAAGGATGACGTGGTAGACTTGTTGGATATGATTGAGAGAGGATTTGATGATATTGAACATCGGATTTCAAACATGGATAAGGAACATACCAAATATGTAAGAGCGACGGTTACAAGATTGAATTATCTGCTCAGCGGAGAAACAGATACGAAAGGTTTGGTTGTTCAATTGCTTAATCAGATGTCGGCAGCTGTGACAGAAGAACAGAATACACAGGTGGAAAATCGTGGAAATGGTTATTCTTATGAGGAAATGCTGCAGCTTACCGGGGAGCGGATGAATATGTCTCTATTGGAAATGTTGTCGGAGAAATCTTTGTATAAACGGAGAAAGCCAAGGGAAGATTTCATTAGTCAGATGGCAGAGGATGAGACGATAGAGGACTTGAACAGAGAAGATGTATTGAAACTGAATAGAATTCAGCAAAGATACAGCAAGCAGGAAATCGAAGCTTTTATTGAGGAACATATGAAGGATGATGTTATGGATGTAGAGAAATTGAAAATAGCAGATGAAGAGTCCTTCGAGAAACTGATATTGGCATATGACTATAGCACAAGAAGAAACAGCAAATATATTGTGCTTGAAGAGGATACGCCACAGATTGAAAATGGATGTTATAAGTATCCGGCTTTAAAATTTGTGCGAAGAGGAATATAAGAGGAAAAATAAATGATAGAATACTACGAACAATTGCTGCAGGAAGAGCAGGAAGCGATTACCGAAATAATCCAGACGCTTTTTCGTCAGACATTTATATTAGAACAAAAATTTGACCGCCGGGCAGGTCGACTGCAGTATGAAAAAGATTATCGCGTATGTACGCGACATTTCGAATTTCTAAAAGCATACTTTGCGATATCAGGAATTCAGTTATGTGAAAATGTGCACATGGGAATTATTTATATCCAAGGCGAAACGCTGTGGGGAGAGAAATTACCGAAGCTGGCAACAATTTATTTACTATTATTGAAATTAATCTATGATGAGCAAATGGCAACGGTTTCATCAAGCAGCCATATTGTTACGACACTTGGGGAAATTAATGGAAAAGCAGGAGAGTTTCGGGTTTTGAAAGGACTGCCATCTCCGACGGAGATGAAACGTACAATAGCAATGCTGAAAAAATATCAGATTGTTGAACCTTTGGATTCATTGGAAGAATTAAACGAAGCTACCAGGGTGGTAATTTATCCAAGTATTCATGCGGTATTGCTTGGGGATGATATCCGGGAACTGCTGACAACATTTGAGGAAGCAAAGGAACTGAAATCCCAGCAAAGCGTTTTTCATAAAGAGGTAGAGAGTGAGGAGGAACATCGTGGAGAAACAACAGCCATTTGAGGCCCTTTCAAAAATATGCCTGAATAACTGGCATTATATAGATAGAAAAATATTGACACTTAGTGAGGGAATCAATTTTTTTACAGGACATTCCGGAAGTGGAAAATCAACGGTGTTGGATGCGATGCAGATAGTGCTTTATGCAGATACGGATGGTCGTCGGTTTTTCAATAAAGCAGCGGCGGATGATTCCGACCGCTCACTCATCGAATATCTTCGTGGAATGGTCAATATCAGTGAGAATAATGAATCACAGTATTTGAGAAATAAAAATTTTTCCAGTACTATTGTTTTGGAGTTTGAACGTACAGATACAAAAGACAAACAATGTGTCGGAGTTGTATTTGATGTAGAGACAGCAACAAATGAGATTAGCCGTCAGTTCTTCTGGCATACAGGCGGACTTCTGGAAAATCAATATCGTGCGGAAAAAAGGTGTCTTACAACGGTAGAGATGAAAGAATATTTAAGCAGAACATTTACCAAAGAGCAGTATTATTGCGGCTCAAGTAATGAACGATTCCGTCGACAGTTGTATGATGTATATCTTGGCGGGTTGGATATTGAAAAATTTCCACGGCTGTTTAAACGTGCGATTCCATTTAAAATGAATATCAAATTAGAAGATTTTGTGAAAGAATACATTTGTATGGAACAGGATATTCATATAGAAGATCTTCAGGAAAGCGTTATGCAATATGGACGTATGCAAAGCAAGATTGCGGAGACAATGAAAGAAATCCGTTATCTGACGGACATTCGGGAAGCGTATCAGTCTTATGAAGAAAAACAGCAGGCGGCCGAGAGTTGTGATTATCAGGTTGAACGTTTGGAATTGCTACAACTGCAACGGAAAAGTAAAGAGTTGCGGGAACGGATTATAGACCGGACAGAGGGAATCAAACAGCAACAGACACAACAGGAAAAATTGAATAAAGAGCTGAAAGAACTTCAAAAGGATTACGAGGATATTCTATATCATATTGCAAAAAGCGGATACGATTCGTTGCAGATGGAGCTTGGCAATTTAAATGAAGTATTGGAACGGCTGGAAAACAGTAAGGCAAGAATACAAAAGTTGTCTAAGAAATTGAATTTGTGGAAAGATAAAGAGGTTACTCCAAATCAGACAATCTGGGATATTGAGAAGTTTGAAAAAGGAACAATTACAGAGGGGGAACTGGAACGTCTGCAAAAAAGCCTTTTGGAAATCCGGGACAGTCTGGAAACAGAGCGCACTGATACGGTGACAACATTAAATCGTATTAAAAAAGAAGAAAAAGAGATAAAAGAAGAATTAAGAGAATTAAAGCAGGGTAAGAAAGCATATCCACGCGAGCTGGAAGAAGCACGTTTTGAATTGCGCAAACGTCTGCATGAGCGTGTTGGAAAACTGGTAAATGTACAGATTCTTGCAGACCTTCTGGATGTGAAGGATGAGCGTTGGCACAATGCGGTGGAAGGATATCTTGGAAATAATAAGCTTTTATTGATCGTAGAACCGAAGTATGCAAAAGATGCGATGGAAATTTATCGGGAGATGGATAAGAGAAAATTCTTTAGAGCAGCAGTGTTGGACACAGAACGTGTCAGTGCGGAAGAATTTGCAGTGCAAAAAGGAGCTTTGGCGGAGGAAGTGCAGGCAAAAGAAAGTTATGTGCAGGCTTATATCCGATTTGTGTTGGGAAATGTTAAGAAATGCGAATCGATTGAAGAATTACGTGACTGTAAAATCGGTATTACATCGGATTGCGTGCTTTATAAAGGCTTCCGTATGCAGCATATCAACCCGGATAACTATACAAGACGAGCTTATATCGGTGAGACAAGTATGCGTAAACGTATTCTGCAGCTGGAAAGAAAACAGGGTGAGCTGCAGAACGAACGCCTTCCGTTACAAGAGATGCTTGAAGAAATCAAGCGCATTTTAGAATTTGAAATGTTGTTGCAGCCTACGGCGGATTATATGCAGTGGCAGAATGAAGCTGGTCAGATTTCAGAAAAAGAGAAACGAAAAGCACATGTCATTGAGCAGATGAAAAAGCTGCGTGAAGAGTCTGTGGATATGTTGGAGAAACAGAAGTTAGATATTGTGCGCCGACAGGAAGAAAAGAAGGAGTCCATAGATTCGGTGAAAAAAGCAATCTGGCAGAATGAGCAGGATATAGAAAAGTTTAACAATATGATTATTACAACAGAAACTGAACAGCTGGAACGAGAAAAGATATTGGCAGAAGAGAACAAACGGCGTTCAGAAGAACGAACACAAATATTGGAAAATCAATTTCAACAATATCTTGAGAAAACAAAGTCGCTTAATTATGATTATATGAAACGACAAAAACAGATGGAACAAAACCCGCTGAAAGATCAGATGGATCGTTTTTATCAGAAGCTGGTCGATGTTCGAAGTGTGTATAACCAGCAATATCCAAATCGTTCATTTTCAACGAGTGTGAAGGATAATAAGATGTACGATAAACTGTTGGATAGTCTTACTTGTGAGGACTTGGAGCGATATCGGGCATCTGCACAGGAACAGGCAAAATCAGCGGTAGAACATTTCAAAGATGATTTCATTTTCAAAATCCGAAGCGCTATCCGCGAGGCTTATCAGCGAAGAGATGAGCTCAATCGTATCATCAGCCGTCTGGACTTTGGTAAGGATAAATATCAATTTGTAATCACAAAAAATAAAGGTGCGGACGGAAAGTATTACAAGATGTTCATGGACGATGCACTTCAGATTGACCCACATCAGTTAAATGGCTCAATGGACAATCAGATGAACATGTTTACGATGGAACATGAAGAAGAATATGGAGAAATGATGAATGAGTTGATCCATATCTTTATACCACAGGAGAATGCAACGAAAGAAGAGCAGGATGAAGCGAGAAAGAACATGGAAAAATATGCGGATTACAGAACGTATCTTTCTTTCGATATGCAGCAGATTGTTCATGGTGAAAAAGATATGAAGATCGGGCTGAGTAAGATGATCAAGAAAAATTCTGGTGGAGAAGGTCAGAACCCGTTGTATGTGGCACTCTTGGCAAGTTTTGCACAGGTGTATCGAGTGAATCTGTCCCCTAAATTGCGTCGCAATCCAACCTTGCGCCTTGTCGTGTTGGATGAGGCATTTTCCAAAATGGACGCGGAAAAAGTGGCAAGTTGTATTTCGTTAATCCGAGGACTTGGATTCCAGGCAATTATCAGTGCAACAAACGATAAGATTCAGAATTATCTGGAAAATGTGGACAAGACATTTGTGTATGCCAATCCGAATAAGAAACATATTTCCATTCAGGAGTTTGAGAAAACGGAGTTTGGGCAGTTAACGGAAGAGGCGTAAGATGTATCTGTTAGATAAAATCATAGAAAAATGTGAATATCACAGTAAAAAAGACTGGAAACCGGGAGAAATTGGCAATCGAAAAATTACAATTCAGCAGAAGGATTATGACAAGTGTGGAAAAACAGAATTCATAAATGAAGCACAGAATTTGGCAAAACGAAAATTGATTCAAATAAAATGGGAAATTCGTTATAGCGATATAAGCGAAATTCATTATTCGTTAGAACAACTTCCACAACTTTATCAATTAGCAGAACAGGAAGCACAAGAGAACGGAGAGATATTTGTTCCGAAATGTTGTTTGGTTCAACAATATCAAGATAAAATTGAAGCGGAACAAAAACAAGATTGGAAGAATGGTTGGATTCGAAAATACTATGATTCGCTGTTACAAAAATTACACAACATTGGCGATAGAAGGGTTCCAAAAGAATTAGAAAAGTTCGAACTTTATCGGGATTGTTTGCGAGGAATAGATGCACTTGATGAGCCAATATTCAAACGTGTTTTTAGTAAGATGTATCTTGGGGATACAAAGAAATTTGAAAAAGAAGTACAGGCGCATATTATTACAAGTGCTAAGAAATATTGTGAGGATGTAGAGGAAGATATGGATGATTCAACGGTATTGGAACAACTTCTTATTAAGGAATACGGGCAAGAAATGGCACTGAAAGGTTCGTTAAAACTACTGATTCATGAAGCAGATGGAACTGACAGAGAAATTAATACAGCAAATTTCAAGTACGGATTAATATTGAATACACAAACATTAAAGCATGTCAGTGTTAAAAATGAAATTGTGCCATTTAAACGTATTGTTTCTATCGAGAACAAGGCAAATTTTGAAGCAATGAATTATTCAGAAGATACCTTGTATGTATATAGTCATGGTTACTATGGTCCGTATGAGAGAGCATTTTTACAAAAACTGGCAGAAATTCTGGATGCTAATCAACAGATAGAATATTTCCATTCTGGAGATCTGGATTATGGAGGAGTTAAAATTTTTGAATATATTCAGAAACGGATTTTTCCGAAATTACATCCGCTGAATATGGACATCGATACCTATGAAAAATACAAGGATTTCGCTGAACCAATAGAAGCACAAATTTTGGGAAAATTAAAGAAGACAAAAGTGTCAGTTTTGCAGGAGTTGATAGATAAACTGATAGAGGAAGGAAAGGGATTGGAGCAGGAAATCTTTACTATAGAACTGGATGGGCTGTAAAACAAAGAAAGTTGCGGTTTACACTACGTGTGGTCCGCGACTTTTCTTTTTTTTATTAAATCATAAAAACTTGTATTTGGAAATTAAAACCATTATTTTGATGGTTTATTTGCGTTAAAAACCATCAAATTGATGGTTTTGTTGAAAGTGTCAGAAACGCGTAAAGGAAATATCCTTTATACTGCATTTTTCATAAGGGCATGTTATAATAGGAGAACAAGCGTAAATCGGTTATTGCTCACAATATATTGTATCCGGTAATCGAAAATCTGCAAAAGAGAAAGAAGGGCTGAAAATATGGCTGTTTATGATGATTTAAGCAATCTGCTTACACGATTTGGTCGTTGGATTGTTCGTCAGACAAAAGGAAGTTACAAAGCCGCACGATTATCCCATGTGATTCGAGAGGAAGAGCGGAAACAGGATGATTTATTCCGTCAGATTGGGGAATATTATTATCAGATGTATGGCAAGGATGCAGATGGGCAGATGAAAATCTGGTGTGATGCAATCTGGAATAATAAGATGATGGTGATTCAGTACCAGAGTCAAAAAAGACTGGTGAAAGGGGTTGCTTATTGCCCCAATTGCAGTCAGGAAGTGCCGATGCATTCAAAATACTGTAATCATTGCGGGGCAAGAATAATTACAACTCCAGAGATACAAACAAAAGAAACCGCACCATTTTCAGCAAAAATATGTCCCGGATGTGGTGCAGTGATTACAGACGGAGATGTTTTCTGTGCAAATTGCGGAGGAAGAATTCCGGAAAAGAAAAGTTTGAAGGATTTTGTGAAAACAAAAGTGGCAGAGCATAAGGAAAAAGCAGAGCAGGAGCGGCGTGAAGAAGAAAAAGAGTTTGAAAATGTTGATAAGGAAGTTGTTGCGGAGGTAGAGGCGAAAGAAGCCGTATTGGAAGAAGCAAAAGTGGAAGCGGAAACTACAATAGTGGAAGCGGAAACTGAAACAGGAAAAGACGTGGATACAGAAGACAAGGCAGTAGAAGTCGTGGAAGAACAAGAAGTACAAAAGTCACAACCTGACCAGGCGGATGCAGCAGAACAAACAAACGTGACAGATGATTCTCAAAATGAGCAGAATGAAGAAACTGAGCTTCAAAGAACTTGCCATGAATGTGGCAACCCAATCGAATACGGACAGAATTTTTGTCCAAAGTGTGGAGTGAAATTGTAGTTGCAGGTCACAGTATTATATGACTTGTATCTAATTATAGTAAGGGAGAGATTTATTATGAAATTAATAATTGCATCAGACATACATGGATCAGCATTATATTGTAGAGAATTAATGGAAGCCTGGAAACGAGAAGTAGCAGATCGGATGTTGATTTTAGGAGATATTTTATATCATGGTCCGAGAAATGATTTGCCGGCAGAGTATGCCCCGAAAAAGGTCATCTCTATGCTAAACCCGCTGAAAGAAAATTTGTTATGTGTACGTGGGAATTGTGATACAGAAGTAGATCAGATGGTGTTGGATTTTCCGATATTGGCAGATTATTGTTTCTTAGATTTGGACGGACAGACTATTTTTGCGACACACGGGCATGTGTACAATCCACAGAATCCGCCAATGTTAAAAGATGGAGACATTTTGTTGAATGGACACACTCATATTCCTGCCTGTAAAAGGTTTACAACTGAAAGCGGAGCAAAATGCACATATATGAATCCGGGCTCAGTTTCTATACCAAAGGAAAAATCACAGCACAGTTATATGATTGTAGAAAATGGCGTATTTGAATGGAAAAATATGGAAGGAAAGGTATACCATACATGGAAGAAAGATACGCATTATTAATTGACGCGGAAAATGTTTCTGCAAAATATATTAAACCGATATTAGATGAACTGTCGAAATATGGAAATGTGACATATAAGCGTATTTACGGAGACTGGACAAAATCGCAGAGTGCGAGCTGGAAAGAAGTCTTGCTTCAAAATAGTATTACGCCAATTCAGCAGTTCAGTTATACATATGGAAAGAATGCTACAGATTCAGCCATGATCATAGATGCAATGGATATGCTGTATACAAATGATCTGGAAGGATTTTGTCTTGTGTCAAGCGACAGTGATTTTACCAAATTAGCGAGTAGATTGCGTGAAAGTGGAAGAACTGTAATAGGAATGGGAGAAAGCAAAACACCGACACCATTTCGTAAGGCTTGCGACATTTTTACAGAATTAGAGCTGCTATTGGATGATATCAAAGATGGCAAGAAAAATGAAGTGACAAAAGGACAGATTGAAGAGTCGGTTATTAAGATTATTACAGAAAATCAAAATAATGATAAAGAGACCGGACTAGGTGAAGTGGGAAGCCGTCTTGTAAAATTGTATCCTGACTTTGATGTAAGACGCTATGGGTACAGTTTGTTGTCTAAATTTTTAGAGACATTTCCAAAGCTGAAATTAAAACAGGATGGTACGCAGGTTACCGTTATGTTATATGAAGATAAGAGTAAGAAGGAAATGTTGGAGGAATTTATTGTACAGCAAATAAAAGATTCCGGTGCACAAGGGATTCTGTTAGGAACGCTAGGTAATAGAATCCATAATAAATTCAAAGATTTTAAGGTTCGTGATTATGGCTACTCTCAGTTTAAGCAATATGTACAGAGTCTTCATAATGTAGAGGTTGAAGAAGAGGACGAGAGATACTGGGCTGTTTATAAGAAATAAAAAATAGGCTGGATTGCGAGTCCAGCCAAAAAGGAAAAAGTTTATGAAAAAGAAAATATATATCAAAAGGTTATTTGCTTTTGATGTATATAACTATAGAAGAAAAATGTGATGATTTTGTGATAAACTTTTTAATAAATTATGGAAAGTATCTAAAGGAAATGTGAAAAGCAAATTTCAATAGTAACTACTTATAGAAAGAACGTATAAAATTATTATATATACAGAAAGAAAATAACAGTAGAATTGTCTGAATTGCGCGAAATAAATAAAAAACAAGAAAAACGTTGACAATTTAAAAACGAGATGATAAGATAGTCTTCGTCGCTAAGACAACCGATGCAAAATAGAAAACACTGGACAGCCCTGGCGGGATATGGAAAGTGTAAGATGAAAAATGCAAAGAAAAAACTTGAAAAAAGTTCTTGACAAAAGGTTGTCGGATGTGATAAAGTAAATAAGCTGTCGCTTGAGACAACAAAACAAAGAACATTGATAACTAAACAATAGACAACAGATCCTTGAAAATTTCTTTAAGAGAAAATTTTTTAAGAACGGATGAATACAAATGAGGTTCGGCATTGAGCCGAACGGCTTTCACACTAAATTCGTGAAAAACCTCATTAAGTGTTCAATGCCAAAACAACAGTAAAAGGATAGATTAGCTAGAGTTAATCTTGACTAGAACAAACACTTTTAACGAGAGTTTGATCCTGGCTCAGGATGAACGCTGGCGGCGTGCTTAACACATGCAAGTCGAGCGA
>NZ_RBZR01000034.1:0-29075 GCF_003628495.1 Ruminococcus sp. B05
TAAATCGGATGACGCTAAAGTGACGCTTTTCACGCCTTTGATACTTTTCTTTACCGGCTTGCTAAAGCCGGATTCCCAAAATGTCCGCGCACTGCCTTTGGATGAAAAGCGGCGCTTCTGGACGCGCGGTAAATTTCTATCATTCTTCCGAACAAGATTACCGTAATGATAATTGACAGAATGTGCATGGTAACACTGATCAACATCGTTTCCATGGATAGCAGGAACAAATCCCCTAACTCCATATCCTCCAGGGCATCCACAATCCGTGAAATTGCTTCTGTTGCATCCACCGCAGTGTTTCCTGATATCACCCCGGCGGCATTGTTGACCACATGCTGGCCAACATCAAAGACCGCCATCGTGATATTGAACGTATTTGTCACCAGATAAACGGCTACATACGCTTTGAAGATCCAGAGGAAAATGTTATAAGTCTCAAATTCATGGAAATTGTTTTTCTGTGTTACCATCGTGATCAATTCATAGCACAGGACAAAGGTGATGATCAGTCCCGCAATGGGGACAATCACCGTTTGGGATATATTCTGAATCAGATTAAAAATCCCTGCATTCCATCCCTGCGGTGTCTGTCCCACCTGCCCGGCTATGGTTCCCACCTGCTCATTGACAGACGTGAACATGTTATCCAAACTTGACTTAATAAGCCCGATCAGGATATCCTTTATCGCTTCCGTAATTCTCTCAATGATGGTGTTCATCTACCACTCCTCTTAAGAGAACAATGTTGCCAGCTGTGGAATCAGGGTAGTTCCCAGCAGCATGATTCCGGCACCAGCCATCAGCTGTTTTATCCCCAATTAGGTGTAAAACTCTGCTCGATGGCGGGCGGCGGCGTACAAAAAATCTATATGGTGTTTTTAAGAGAACCGTCCCGGCGGGACAGGTCAGGCAGTGACCTGTTCCACCTCCGGGATGGGTTTGAGATTAAAATGAATTTCGATAGAAATGTGTCTTGTTTTATCTTCGTCAATGCGTTCATGCACGACAATTTCTTTGATTAAGCGGTTAAGGGTGGCTGCGTCCAGCTCTGTGATGTTGGCATATTCCTGAATGGCTTCCACCCATTGTTTTGCGTCATTGGCAAGCTGGACTTCATCAGACAGCCGCTTTCTGCCCTCGGACACTTTTGCTTTAAGCTCCGTCTGCTCGGTCTGTGTCTTTTCCAGCATGGTGTTGAAATTCTGCTCACTGATACGCCCTGCAATCATATCCTCATAAAGCCGCATGACCACTTTGTCCAGAACCTCAATCCGTTCCTCGTCCCTTGTAAGGGAGCGTTCCATTGCTTCCCGCTGTTCCCGCTGCTCGGCTTCACAGGTATTGGTCAGGCGGTCGGCAACCGCTTCCCCGTCCATCAGGGCAGCTCTGGCACATTCCCGTATTTTCCGCAGCACATGGCTGTAAAGGGTGTCATAATCAATCCGGTGCTGGGTGCAGTGGTTCTTTCCAAAGGCATTGTAGGTCTTGCAGGAGTATATCCGCTGGGGATGTTTTGCGTTTGTGTAGCGTACCGTCAACGACTTCCCACACTCGCCGCATTTTAACAGTCCGGCAAACAGGCTGATTTCATTGGTCTGCCCCGGACGCTGGCGGGATTTCAGCTTGTTCTGCACAATGTCAAAGCTCATGCGGTCAATCAGCGGTTCATGCTGCCCCTCCACCACAATCCAGTCCTCCGGCTTCTTTTCCCCAATCGTGCCGATTTTGAAACGGTAGTCCTTTTTCTGGGAAGCAATCGCCCCGGTGTAGACGGGATTCATCAAAAGGTCTTTGATAACGGAGAAGTCCCACATATACCGCCCGTTTTCCGGGTCTTTCTTTTCCCATTTGGTGCGGGTATTGCGAAGCCCCCGTTCCCGGTTCCACCATGTGGGGCAGGGGATTTTTTCTTCCTCCAGCCGTCTGCGGATATAGTTCGGACCATGTCCGTTCAGGGCATATCCGAAAATCAGCCGCACAATCGGGGCGGTTTCCTCGTCAATGAGCAGATGGTTTTTGTCCTCCGGGTCTTTCCGATACCCAAACGGGGCAAGACACCCGGTAAACTGTCCTTTCTGCGCTTTCAGAAGATAAGAGGAATGGACTTTCTTGGAAATATCCTTGCTGTACATCTCGTTCAGGATATTCTTGAACGGGGCAATATCGTTGTTATCCCGCAGGGTGTCGATACCGTCATTCATGGCGATATAGCGGACACCGTTTCTTGGGAAAAAGTCCTCAATCAAATGCCCGGTTTGCAGATAATTACGCCCCAGTCGGCTGAGGTCTTTCGTGATGACAAGGTTGACCTGCCTGCGCTCAATGGCTCTCAACATTCTCTGTAAATCAGGACGCTCCATATTAAGACCTGTGAAGCCATCGTCCTGATAGACTGCCACAACCTCCCATCCCTGCTTTTCGCAGTATTTTTCCAGCATATCACGCTGGTTTGCGATACTGGCACTTTCGCCTTGCAGGTCATCGTCCTTTGACAGTCTGCAATAGACCGCTGCACGATACCCTCCGGCAAGTGCCGAACCGATTGTTCTGTATTCCATTTCGTTCATCATAGCCATTTACCCACACAATCCAGACGGTATCTGGCTCTTTTGAACCTCATCTTCATTATACTCCATATCTTTCTTTTTAGCAAGATATTCTTTTATATTTGTTTTTCCGTATTTCTGGGAAATCAGGCTGACGAACACATCGGTGGCGTCCAGCTCCCCGTCAAATACAGTGGTCACATGAATCTCTGTTTTGTTTTTTGCCATAGGCAGTTATCCTCCATACATGAAAATAGCCAGACAGAGGGTGTCGGCAACGAAGTCCGGCAACGGGCTTCAAAAGACCTTGCAAACAATCTCAATCTGGCGATGGTTACTATTTATACTTTTCTTTTATTTTTCTGTTGTTTTGGTTGTCATAGGGGAGAAAAGCCCGCAGTTATGGGGTTTTCCCCGGCAACCGGCTCGGCAACGGGATAGCAACAGGGGATGCAACGGGCTGTCATTTTCAGAATGGAAGCTCCATCTGTTCTGTGACCTCCACAAAACCGTCCATCGTTTTTTCAGACGGGTTGCCGGAGTCCGTTGCCGGGTTTTCACGCTCCCAGCCCTTTTGTCTGCCATATTCGGAAAACATTCTTGGGTTCGGGAAGTACCGCCAGCCGGTAATGCTCTGATTCATAATCTCGTTGATTTCCCGGATTTCCCATTGCTTCGGCTCGTCAAAGGTGTGGTTCAAGGCTTCCTTGTAAAGCTGCTTGGAACAGACCATGCTCCCGGTGTACTTATCAAGATACGCCTGTATCATTCCGGCTTTGGTGTCCTCCGGCATAAAATCCCGCTGGTGTTCTTTGAGATACCGTTGCATGGTGGGGCTGAAAGCCAGCTTGAATCTGCCGCTTTGGTAAATCTCCATCGCTTCCGCCCACATCTGCCCGATATAGGCTCTGGAAGCAGCTTCGTCCTCCAAAATGTGAACCTCGGCTTGCTCCGGGTACACCATGACGGGGATAAAGCGGCGGTTGCCGGAACGGTCAAGGGGCAGGAAGTCAAGGGCATTGGAAGTGCCGCCAAACACGCACTGACGGGGGCGGTCTGCCGGGTGGGTTTCATAGGGTATCTTGTAAACCTCTTTCTGCCGGCTTAAAAATGACTTGATTTCCTCAATGCTCTTGGCGTTGGCGGTTGCCATCATTTCCGACATTTCGATAATCCAGTGACCTTGCAGCTTACGGTACACATTGTCATCGTCCAGCTTCCGCAAATCATCGGAGAACCACTCGTCCCGGACTGCCAGCAGACGGAAGAAAGTGGACTTGCCAGCCCCCTGACCGCCTACCAGACAGAGCATGATTTCAAATTTGCACCCCGGCTGAAAGGCTCGTGAGATTGCACCCAGCAGGAACAGCTTCAACGCTTCATAGGTGTAATCGTCTGCGTCAGCCCCCAGAAAGTGTCGCAGGCAGAAACGGATTCGTTCTGTCCCGTCCCACACAAGGGTATTGAGATAGTCCCGGATGGGATGGTACTTGTTTTCATTCGCCACAATCCCGATAGCATTATCAATCTTTTTCTCATTGGTAAGCCCATAGGTTTCTTCCAGATAAAGAAGCAGATACTTCATGTCCGTATCGTTTAGGGCGGTGCTTTCTCTGTGAAAACCGATGGGCTTTATGATGTCCTTGCGGTCGGTCAGGATGTTGTATGCGATAGCCCCGGAAAGCAGCGGGTCACGCTGGAATACGGTCAGGCAGTTCCGTATGCTCTGACGGACACCGCCTTTCTCGGTAGTTTCCAGTCCCGCCTTGATTTCCTCAATGCTCTGGGGTGGCTGCATGGCGTTCATGGTGTTTTTTAGTTCTTGCTGCGTCTGCGGCTGCAAGCTCTGCCATTCGCTGTTCAAGCTGTATCACATCCTTTCCGTAGTCCGTAATCAAAGCCGCTTTTTCCTCCGTTTCCCCAAAGAGCAGCACATCCAGCAGATATTCCACTTGGTCTTGCTTCTGTAAGGCTTCCACAAACCGGGGATGAAAGGATTCCTCCGGGGAGTGCGGGGCATATTCCTTTCTCCATGCCCGGAGCAGGTGGAGATAGTCGGCAAGAATACGGAAGCAGCGGCTCTTTGCTTCCTGAAACTGTTCCTCCGGGGATTTCTGCCGGGGCTTTGGCTTTTTTGCCTTTCCCGGCGGTTTCCAGTCCTCATAGGAAAGCCCGAAGTCCTGTGCCAGTTGTACGGCGGCTTCTTTCTTTCCCAGCCCATACAGGGCGGCGGTAAAATCAATCACATCCCCATCAGCACCGCAGCCGAAGCAGTGGTAACGCCGATCCAGCTTCATACTTGGGGTTTTATCGTGATGGAACGGGCAGCAAGCCATCCCGTTCCGACCTATACGGATTCCATAATGCTCCGCAGCCTGTCTTGTTGTGACGGACTGCTTCACAGCTTCAAATACATTCAAATCTATCCCTCCTTGAAAATAAGAAAAGCACCTGACATTCTCTGATTGAAAATGGCAAGTGCCTGTTAAAGTTCCATATCCTGTTGTCTGTGTTTCTCCTGTGCCGGGGCAGTTCTTTGTGCTTTTTTCTCGTCTGCCTTATCCAGCAAGACTTCTTTGATGGGCTGCTTCTTGGGCGGCTCTTTGCTTTCCTCTGTGCCGGGTGTGGCTTTCCGTACCCAGTAGCGGATGTCCCGCAGCTTCTTCAAATCCTCCTGTACCTCGGTCAGCGGTACTTTCAGCTCTGCGATTTCTTCCAGAAGTTTTTCCTGCTCCTCTTGCAGTTCCTTTTGGGTACTGTCCTTATCGTCTGGGTGCTTGGCAAGGTAGGCGGCGGCTTTCGCATATCGGGCAACCTCCGGGTGTTCCTGTTTGAATTTCTCCTTTGTTTTCTTAAAAAATATCTTCTGGTACTTCTCATAGACAGGCTTACATTCCTTGCAGTCTGTCCGGCTGGCAAGAATCCCGTCAATCACTTTGCTTCGGGCTTCCTTTGGCTTCATCTGATTGCGGTAATCTGCGGCTGATTTCCCGGAAGATTCCAGAAATGCTTCTAAGTCCTCCACAGTGGAAAGCCCCTTTTGCCGGAGATAGGACAGGGCTTCGCTGACTGCCTTTAAGTCCTGTGAAGTCCCCCGGTTCTGTCCAGCCCTTGTCCAGTCCTTCCTTTCTTCCTTTCGTATCTCCATATACTTCATCAGCAGATTGGGAAGAAGTGTTGCTTCCTCCGCCGCCTTTTGTACAAGCAGTTCTTTCCGTTTTTCTCCCAGCTCGGTAATCCAGCCTTTGAGGTTTTGGATAAGCTGCCGGATGGACTTCATCATACTGTTGGCGGCTCTGATTTCCCGGTTCAGGTTGCCGATATTCGTCTGGATACCACGCTTTTCCATCTGCCGGACAGCAGTACCCTCATGGACAGTAGGGACAACATCAAGCCCCTGTCTGGCATAGGAACGCAAGTCCACACGCTCCGGGCGGTCATTGGCTTCCAGATAGCGGTTCTGGATGACCTCCCATTCATGCCGCCAAATTTCACAATACTTCTGGTCGTTCCAGTCAACCGTATCTTCTTTATGGCTTTTCCACCTGCCGGACGGAAGTTTTATCCGTTCCCCGTTTTCGTCAAGGTCATAAACCTTGCGGCTCTTTGGAAGCCATTTTCCATGTTCGTCCATTGCCCTCATAGTCAGCAGGACATGGGCGTGGGGATTGTGTCCCGGCGGATGGGGGTCATGGATGGCAAAGTCAGCAATCATGCCTTTTGAAACAAACTGCTGTTCACAAAACTCCCTGACAAGGACAGCGTACTGGTCGGGTGGTATCTCTCTTGGGATGGTAAGCACCCACCTCCTTGCAAGCTGGGAGTTCCATTGCTTTTCCACCGCTTCGGCGGCGTTCCATAAGGTATTGCGGTCTGCATACGACCGTGGGGCGTTTGCCGGGAGCAGGATTTCATTGTGGACGATACCACGCTTTTCCGGGTAGTGCTTTACTTGCTGGTCGTATTCACAGAACAGCTTTTCGCCGCTTTGGTAAGCAGCGGCGGCAACCGCAGACTGCCGCTGGCTGCGCTGAACAATCGTGATTTCGTTGTGTGGACAGGGCATTTCGTGTCCCTCCTTTCTATGCTTGGTGGATGGGGTGGCGTTTTACCACCTCATTTTGGGCAGAAAAAAAGCAGGAGACCTTTTTCAGATTTCCTGCTCGGTGTGCCGCTGTATGGGCGGCGGGTATTTAGTTGTAGAAATACATCAATTTGAAAAATCAAAACTGAAAACGAATATCTTCTTTGAATTTGTGTCGTCTGGGATTCCCTTCACTTCGATAAATTTTGTGTCGTTTCATATCATAAATAACTGACCAGACAGTATCTTTACCTGTACTTCTGTCATACTGACAGAGGAAACCATAATCTCCAGACAACAGTTTTTCTGCAAATGGAAAATTGAAACCTCCATTTTTTTCGCTAAAAGCTGAATACAATGTTTGATACCGTTCTTCTGCAAACCAATTATCAATCTTATCGTTGTTATAGCCTACCATTCCTGGCAGATGGAAAGTGTTCGTTGCACAGACAAAAGCAAGATTGCTATTCAATGTTTTTTCTATTTTTATCTGTTCCGCATTACATTCTATAACAGCTATCGCCCCCATTGTATCAGCTAAGGTTAAAGTTTGTGCTGAAGCAATCGGTAATTGATATAAACAGGAGACAGCTTCCGACACATTTCTACATTTCTCCAACAGGTATCTGACAATCATACCTGCGTTAAATCCCGGTTTGCATTGGTTAGGATAGGCGGATGTTAAACCAACAGCTAAACCATGTTCATTAACACCATCTTCAATCTCAATAAAAGCAGTTGTATTTCCTGTGAAAGAATAAACTCCATCCGTCAATTTATAAACTACATTCTGATTTAGCCTTTCAATTTCTGTCAGAAAATCACTGTTTCGTCCCAGAAGAATTTCCTGTTCCGTTGTAAAAGCAAAACAAGAGCAATTACAAGATGGAGGCATAGAGTACATACTAAATAATACAGCTTGCAAAATACGGACATCACATTGTTGTCCATCTGCCAGACCTTGAATTTCTTCTACAATCTCATGGTAATACTTTTCATAAATCGGAAGGCAGGACAAAGCATAGTCAATCCGTTCCTGCGTGATTTCAAATGGTATGTTCTCTAAAATTATATTTTTGTGTTTTAACAGTAAGGAACCCCACCGAAAACCAGCTTCGTAGTGTGTTCCCCTAAAATGTGCATGATACATTTTTACACGCTCCTTATTGATTAGATAAAGAGCTACCGGTAACTCTTATCTAAGGGTAACTGAATAAAAATTTTAAGTCAAGCCATATTTTACTTGTCGGCTGGGAACAGCTTGCAACGCAAGGTGTCCCCAGATGGCAAGTCCACAAAAGGGTAGCTGGCGGCAGCCAGCGCAGGGGAAGCGTAGCGTCCCCTGTATGATTTGGAGCAGACCTTGACTGCGGAAAATCACAGCCCTCCGGCGAGGAGCCTTCGGAGAACGCAATGCACCAACCTCTGGGTGGTGTATAATTGCGCCCTTAGTAAACTAAGGGGTTTCCGGCTTCTCCCGTTCCAGCAGTTTTTTCAATAGTTCCTGCGTGTCCTGCCTGTGAAAAATGAGTTTCAACAACATCATGACATCATCATCTGTCAGGCGTTCCGGCTCTTGCAGAAAACTTTCCAGCATACCGCCACGGGTACAGAGCCGGTGCGTCCGTTCCTTTCGGGTAAGCTGCTTCAACTGGTGCTGCAATACCTTTTCATCATTAATGGCTTTCCGCAGCTTCTTTTCGCTTTTCTCCAGCTCCCTGTTGAGCTTTTCCAGCTTTGAGGTATCAGGCAAGGGCAGCGTCCTCCTTTCCCGGTATCAGCACATAAATCCTGTTTGGTTCTCCAACGCCCTGACGCACCCGCATGATAAGTCCGGCGGTTTCCAGTTCATTCAGAGAACGCTTGACCGTCATGGGACTGCGGGACAGGACTGCGGCAATGGCTGTGACAGGGAAGCAGACAAACAGGATTCCGTTCTCGTCCTCCTGCCCTTTGGACAGCATAGCGTCCAGCATCCGGCAGTACATGACCTTTGCGGTGCTGCTGACTGGAAATCCTGTCAACGCTCTGGGAAAGGGCATACAGGGCGGCAAGGGTGTGTCTATCGTCATAAATTCAAAATTCATTCGGTGTGTGCCTCCTTTTTCTTTGCTCGTTTGGATAAATAACGGGGGCAGTCAATCACAACCGCCCGGAAGCTCTGCCTGCACCCATGCTGGCATTTCCGGCATAATTCGTTGTAAGTGACACGCCCCCGGTCATTGAGGTAAAAGGAAAGCTCATATTTCCTCTTTTTACTCATTCTCGGCATATTGTGTTTCCTCCCGTTTTAGTGTATGGTTTCGGGGCGATTTTCGGCAAAATTACAGCCATAGAGCCGCCTAAAATCTCCCGAAGTATCAGCGATAGGGTTAGACTATCTCCCTATCAGATTGTCGTGTTTCGGTATCATTTCGGTGTCAGTTCGCCAGTTCTCCCCGGTGTCGTTCCTCCCCTGAATCTCACAGCGGCGTATCGCTCCCGTTGGTACGCTCGTTTTGGTCAGGGTTCCTCCATATCCCCGCCAAAAGTCATGGCGCTACATCGCCGGGGAAGCATATCCCACACAGGCTGGTCATTCGATTGGAATAATCCATCGATGAACTACCTGTATCATAGAACATTTTTGTGCCCTGTGCCGTATGTCCACAAAGTAGGAATTAAGGGTAAAAATCGGAAATTTCCACGATTGCGGAAAGTGTGATATAATCCAGTTAAGCGGCAGAAATACAACCGCTGGAAAGGAGCGTGCGCCCATGAAAGGAGCAACTACCATACAGGAACGTCTTTGGGAACTCCGCAAGGACAAAGGCTTAAATTTGGAAGAATTATCAGAGCTGACGGGCATTTCCAAATCAGCTCTTGGAAGTTATGAGAAAGAGGATTATAAGGAAATCAATCATGGCAACCTTATCACGCTGGCAGACTTCTATGAGGTTTCCGTTGATTATCTGCTGTGCCGGACAGAGAACCGGGAACAGATCAACACACCATTAACAGGGCTTCATTTGAACGATGAGATGGTGGCACTTTTAAAAAGCGGTCGAATTAACAACCGTCTGCTCTGTGAGCTTGCCACTCATAAGGATTTTATCAAGTTTCTTGCGGATATTGAGATTTATGTAGATGGGATTGCCACCATGCAGATTCAAAACCTCAACGCCCTTGTCGATACTGTCCGGCATGAAATCATTGAACGGTATCGCCCCGGCGAAGATGACCCCCATTTGAAAGTGCTACAAGCCGCCCATATCAGCGATGATGAATATTTCAGCCACATGGTGCTGGATGATCTCAACCTCATTATCCGGGATATTCGGGAAGCCCACAAAAAGGATAGTGAAAGTGCCCCACAGACCACCGTTGCCGATGAACTGAAAGAAAATCTGGAAGCGGTCGAAAAATTCAAGGGTAGTCGGGATGAAAAGCTGGTCATCCTTTATTGCAAGCAACTCGGTATCAACTATAAAAATCTGTCGGAAGAAGAATTCCGCTGGCTCATTCGGATTCTCAAAAAATCAAAGAAAATGGGAACGCCTATCAGCCAGAGGAAAAAACGGTAACAAAAAACCGCTGTTGCATGGTTGTGTTAGCTTCCATGTAGCAGCGGTTTATGCTGTGGTTATTCAGTTGAAATTTCAGAAAGACAGGCTGGAATTTATGAACTTAATGCCGTTACCAATGATAAATATCTTTCTGTCTTTTTCTTAATATCATCTTCACTAACACCATAATAGATATACAAATCTTTTGAAATTTTCTCAAACTGTTTCATTACTTTCTTGTTTCCAGAATAAGATATACCGAATATATTCCAAATATAATCTATCTCCATCTCAAGAGAATCATCACCGATTCTTATTTCATATAGATGAAAGTTCATAGGAATTACATTATCTGGCATTTCGGCAATCATTTCGCTTCGAGTCTTTATTTTACAAAAATATTCTCTGACAGATTCTTCATTAGAAACATCCGGCTTTGGAATATCCTTCATTTCACCTAAAACTTCTGGTTTATGCTGTAAAATCAAACTCTCCTTTAGGTTTTTTTGTTGTTCAATATATTTTCTCTCAGTTGAATTAGTTTCAATTAGATTGTAGGTATTCATTGCATATTGTACCAATTCATCAAGAGTATGTGAATCTGCAACCACTTTCTTCTCTACTATCTTACGTCTATATCTGTAGATAATATTTCGTATCCTTACTTTTAGAGGCTTTTTCCGTGTTCTGCCAGCTATAAAAATACTTGTTGGGCCATCTGCACCACCTATTATTGAAACTTCACTTTTGCTTTTTTCTTTCATAAGTGTTCATCCTCGCAAATTGGAATTTGACTAATCCTACATGTGCATCATATTACACTCATGTAATTATCCTCTACATAAACAGCTTTTCCATCAGCAAGCTTAATCTCATCTTTGCCGTTCGGTAATACTGTTGTTTCAGAACCATTCCAATGGGGGATAATAGGATTGTCAATAATATGTAATCCATCTGTTAAATTTCCCGCCGCATACATACTTCCTGCACTGATTCCGACATATATAAGTCCGTTTTTAATTGCATTATTAAGTATTCTATCAAAACCAGTTCTAGACATTTCACGACAAAGCACAGATACATCACCACCACTGACAAAAACAGCATCAAATTGGTTTAATTCTTCAAAAGTTAATAGCCTTGTAAGCATAAACGGGGTTGTAACATACGAAGAATAGGTTCTTTGATAGTCTTTTGAAAGAATTAATTCCAGATTGTACACTAATATATTTTCGTACTGAATTCCCATTAGAAAGAGTTCATGAAAACATATTGCAAGCGACTCTCTTGCACCATCTGTTTCAATGCCAGCTGTTGGAATATAAAGCACTTTCACATCCTTCGGACACTTTCCAATAATATCAAAGAATTTCTCTTTCATCTTATCGGTCAACCCTGCAGATGTAAGAAATAGATGTTTTCCATTCATATTCTTTTACCTCGTCAAACTCCGATTTATCATAATCATTCTACCATACCGTTATGAATAAATCATCTCATGCAAAACAATTTCTTCTGCCCGATTGTGAATGTTATTGCAACGCTGCACCCATTCCATCTGACAGATACTCTTTAATTCTTCTGTGACCCCCTCAGCAGCTTTCATCTGCTCTATGATTGTACCTAATCGCTTCTGTGCCTGTTCGTTCAGATCTGCAAGATATGTCCATAATTCTCCGGTCAGTGTCAATGTATTCAATCTGGCTGGGTGGACTTCTCTCAAATATTCCCGGTGCAACCGTCCATACTTTCCTATGGGGCGGTGTTCTTCCGGCAGCTTCAAATCCGGGATGTAGTAATCTCCGACAAGGATATAATCAATTCCGTTTTCTGTTATTCTTGGTTTCAATTCGCTCATGTTCCTTACCTCCTGTGGAAGCAGGCTCGTCTGGTACTAACTCAATCACATCGGTAATCTCACAATTCAGCGTTTCGCAGATACGGGCTAATGTGTCCATGCTGATGTGCTTTCCCTCTTTGCTCATGTTGGCAATCATATTCGTTGTCATACCGGCGGCAAGCCTTAAATCTTCTTTTCTCATATCACGCTCTAACAGTGTATGCCAGAGTGGTTTATAGCTGATGTGCATATTGCTTTCCTGCCTTTCTATCCATACCACCGGGGCGGCTGCCCCGGCAGGAACTTTTCTCTTATTATAGCACCAATCTTGTGAAATCACAATTTATTCTTGTAGCCTGCCGCTGATACCGTCTGGATTGTGCTTTTCCTTTCTTTTTGTTCCCTTTAATTAGCCATGAACTGTTTGATGCCCTGGCTCTTAGCGCCGGGATTGTCATTTCCATATCCTTCCAGAAGGTTTACGACACCCCACACGCCAAGACCTGCGCCGATTGCGACTACAAGAGTTTTTAAAGTTGTAATTGCACTGCTAAAAAATGCCATATACAGTCACCAAAACTGACTTCTTTCAGGTGTTTACGGGAATGAAAAAACACCGACTAAAAAGCCGGCGCACCTAATGTCAGTTATTCCTTTCCTCATTATTTTTCGTTCATTCCCAAGGTTACTCCGACAGCTCCACCTGAATTACCTCCACCTCTTCTTCGGGTTTCGGTGTGTACTGCGGATTTAACTCTTTTTCTACTTTGTACCGGTTCTTCTCGTTTTCATCTGCAAGAAGCCGATAGTTTTTGTGTTTCGTGATATCATATTTATCCGAGAAAAATGGTCTGGCACCACGGATCTGCAGGATACATTTTCCTCCATCCATGACTGCAATCTCATCTTCCGTCATCAGCTGTTTGCCTGTTTTCTGGTAATTCAATCCAAAGGACTTCTGATTACTCCTCGTCTCCGAAGTGTTATACAGGTCAATGGTTTCCTTCCCCAGAAGCTCACTCATTTCCTTTAAGGTAGTTTTCTCTTTGCCACCAAGAAAAAGTGTAGTATCACAGTTGCCCAGAATGGTATCTGCACTATCCTTATACATTGCCTTTAGCTGACTCTGGGACTGCAAAATAATAGAAGCAGAGATTTCCCTGCTTCGGATAGTTGCGATCAGCTTATCGAACTGAGGAATCTGACCAATGTTTGCGAACTCATCAGCGATGACACGCACATGCACCGGAAGTCTTCCACCATATTCATCATCTGCCTTATCGCAAAGCAGATTGAAAAGCTGTGACTGTAACATGGCAATCACAAAGTTAAAGGTTGTATCTGTGTCGGACATAATCAAGAACAAGGCTGTTTTCCTATCCCCGATCTTATCCAGTTCCATTTCATCGTAAGACATGATCTCACGAAGTTCTGCGATATCAAATGGGGCAAGTCTGGCTCCACAGGATATCAAAATCGACTTCGCCGTTTTACCAGAGACGAAAAGTCAAGGACTTTTTCATCAAATTCACAAAGAAGTCACATTTTGCGGACTTCCTCACGGAGCAGACGCTTGATTTTGTCCTCCATCGTCTCTTTTGCGGTCTGGCTGAAATGGACACGGACGATATAGGTTGTCTTGCCGATCTGCTTTCTGACAGTCGGGCAAGTGGCGGTGTTGGTTACGGTATTGTTCATTCAAAATCCTCCTGTAAATGAAAAATGCCCGGTGACTGTTCATCATCGAGCGGTGTCGGTATGAGGGAACAAGGCAAGGCGGCAACATTAAGGTATCTATAAAAACCTTGCCGTCTTTGCCATGCTTGCCGTGTTCCTGTTGTCAGTCTCGGAGATAGCAGACCCATGCTGTGCCGTCTTTCTCGGTCACAAGTCTGTCCCCGATACGGCTCTTTGCCGTCCTCATGGTGCGTGAGGAAATCCCACGCTCATTGACTGCCTTTTCCAGTTCTGCGCTCGGCATACGCTTTCCGTCCGCAAGCAGTTCCAGAATGAGCATTTGCGCCTGTGCGGTCTTGCTCTCGGTCTTGGCGGTGTCCGTCCCGGCAAGAAGCTCGTCAGCGGTAATGTCATAAGCTCCTATCCACGCAAACCCTTTCTCGTCTCCCAGAGAAAAGGCAATGGACTGTCCGGGCGGCGCAAGGGAGCTTTTCTCATGGATCAGCACCCTCGTTGTGGGGCTGTCCTTCAGCTTGCCGATAAAGAGCAGACTGCGGACTGCCGCCGTAATGTCGATAGACCCTAATCCCCGGTAGGTGCTTTGCGTTCCTGCGGCTTTGTTCAGGTGTCCGATCAGCACGATAGCGCACCCGGTAGCCTGTGCAATGTCTCCCAGACTGCGGAATATCGGGCGCACCTCGTTTGCTCTGTTCATGTCCACATCTGCACCCAGAAAAGCCTGTACCGGGTCAATGATAACCAGCCTTGCGCTGTTTTCCCGGATTGCCCTTGCTATGCGTTCATCGGCAAGGGTCAGCGGTGTGTCTCTATCGTCAATGACAAGCACTCGTTCAAGGTCTGCGTCTGCTTCTATCAGTCGGGGCTTGACGGTATCACCCAGACCGTCCTCGGCGGTCTGATAGATGATATTGAAAGGCTCAAGTGTCTCCATACCGGGCAAAGGCTTTCGATTGGTGCAAGCCGCCGCAAGGCGCATGGCAAAGTAGGTCTTGCCCTCGCCGGGATTGCCCTGGATAATTGTCAGCTTTCCAAAGGGGATATACGGAAACCATAGCCAATCCACGCTCGTCAGCTCCACATCTGCCATGCGGAGCATGGGGACAGGCTGGGCGGTGGGCAGCTCTCGCAGCGTGATTGTCTCGGCTATGAATTTGCGGCTGGGAATGTCCCCTTGCTGACGGAGAACATCGTTCCAGTCTTTCCTTGCCGGGACAAGGCGAATGACGGCGATCTCGCTGGGAATGTCCTGCGCCAGTCGGAAGCAGGCTTCACTTCCTGCGGTGTCGCTGTCAAGGCAGAGGAATACTTTTCGGGTGTCCTTGCGTTCAGAAAGAAAACGGTCAAGGGCTTTGCCCGAAACGCCGCCCAGGGCAAGATAATTTCTTGTCTGCCAATCCTGCGGATAAAGGCAGATGAATGATAACAGGTCTATTGGCGCTTCAAAGACAAAGAGCTGGTTGCTGTTGCCCTCATAGCGGAACGGATAGGACTTGTCAGACCCGGTAATATCCTGTCTGAATGTGTCTGCCGTTCCTCGCACATGGGCATATCTCGGTGTGCCGTTTCGGTCTCTGCCGACAAACACAACATTGTGCCGCTTTGCGTCCTCGTAAATATCCCCGGAAAGAAGAAAAGCCTCAACCAGTTTCGGGTTGAGACCTCGGCTTTCGCAAAGATATTGAATTGCTCTGTCGGCTGTTCTGTTGTGCAAGGGCAAGTGGAACGCTGTGGGCGGTGCTGTGGTGGCTTCGGCCTGTCCCTCGCCGTTTTCGCCTGTCAACATCTGGACAGCTTCGGGAAAGGACTTGCCGTAAAACTCCATGACAAAATCAATGGGATAGCCGCCCTTGCTCTGGCTGTGGCGAAACCACTTGTTTCCCCGGACGGTCAGGCTGTCATGTTCTTTCCAGCGGTATTCCCGTCCGCTTTTGATAAGCGTCTCTCCCTGTGTGCGGAGAAAATCTTCCAGACTGACGGCGTTTGCCCGGTCGATCTGTGCTTGGGTGTACTGCATGGGCGTCCTCCTTACTTCTTGAAAACAGCGCATCGTCTGCAAATGCCATGCTCACGCTCGTCCAGCGTGTAGGGGCAGTTCGCACATTCCTCGCCGTACTGTCTCATGATAACAGGCAGATAGCCCAGCTCCTGCAACATATCAATCTGGCGGTCGGTGAGGGTGGCTTCAAAGGCAAGGCATTTCCGGGTGTGTTCGTCCAGCTCGATCAGGTCGGAAAGCGGTCTGCCATCGGTCAAAGGTTCTCCGCTCAAAAGGCGTTTTGCCGTTCTGCGGATGGGGTTGTACTCGTTCTTCCAGTCGTATTTTTTCATCGTGTCATATCCTCCTTTTTCTGTCGTGTTTGGGGTCGATTTTGGAGCATTTGTTCCTCTGTACGCTCGTTAAATCGGGCGGCAGTATCTACACATGACTTGACCTTCCAAAGACGGTGTAAATCGTCTCTGACGGTCTTAAACTCGCCATAGGTGGTGTTGTGCGCCTGTTCCAGCTCGTCATACTCTTCGGTCAGCTTTTTCATATCCACCTTGCCGTCCGGGAATTCTCCGGTCAGCTTGCGTCTGGCGGCGTAGAACTGTTTCAGTTCCGTTTCATGCTCTGCCTTGTACTTGGCTCTGGGCTTCTCAAACTTGATTTTCTGCAAGCCGTCATAGACAGGCTTCAAGCTCTGGAAAGCAGCAGAGCTGTCATAGAGCCGCTTAATCGCTTTCATTCGAGCGGTCTGTTCGTCCAGCGTTTTCTTCAAGCTCTCTGTGGCAGCACTGTGTTCGCTGACACGGCGTTCCAAATCCTCAAGGGAGTAAATGCCGTTTGCCCGGAGATAATTGAAAGTCTCGTTCATCTCCTTTAGGTTGCTGACCTTGCCTTTCTGCGAATATGCCCCGGCTCTGCGGCTGGTGTAATAGGCGTTCAGCAGAGAAACAAGGTCGGGTGCCTGCGGCTTGGCAAGCTCCGCTTTTGCTTCGGCAATCCAATCAAACAGGAGAGTGATTTTCTTCTTGATGTCACGGATAACGGCATTGGTGGCTTTGATCCAGCGGTTGAACTCGCCTTTCTCGGTGCGTATGCCTTTCTTCTCCATGGCCCGGACGGTTGCGCCCTCGTGGACGGTGGGAAGAAGCTCCACGCCCTGACGCTCATAGCTCCGGTGGTCGATACGAACATCAATACCTTTTTCCGCAAACTTAGCATTGCATAGCTCCGCCCATGTCTGCCGCCAGTATTCCAGCGTTTCGGGACTGCCCCAGTCGGTAGTGGGAACGGCGTTGAACACAAACTTTCCGTCTGCGTCCCGGATACGGTTGCCGTCCTCGTCCAGCTCATACACCCGGCGTTGCTTTAGTCCCCATTTGCCGTTCTGCTCGATGGGGCGGATGGGGCAAAGCACATGAAAATGCGGGTTTGGTATGCCGCCGTCCTCCCGGTCTGGCTGGTGTACGGCGAAGTCAACCACCATGCCCCGGCTCACAAAGTTCTCCAACAAAAATTGCCTTGCAAGAGCGATGTTTTCCTCAAGGGAAAATTCATTCTGCAAGGCAATGTCAAAGCTGTATGCAAGCTGGGCGTTCTTTCCACGCTCGGCTTTTTCCACGGCGTTCCATAGGGTCTGGCGGTCTGCGTATTCGGGCGGTGCATGGGACGGCAGGAAAATGTCAGAGCAGATCACGCCGCCCTTGCGGGTGTAGTCGCTGTATTCGCCGTAATACTCGCTATACAATCGCTCCCCGGCACGGTAGGCGGCAGAAGCAATAGCGGACTGTCCTGCGCTTCGCTTAGTCTGCGTGACGCTCAGATGAAATAGTGCCATCGGCTTTCAGCTCCTTTTCTCTGTTCGCTTGGTTGGTGTGAGTAATCGCCATGTGCCGGACGGCTCGCTGGACTTCGGACAGAGAAAAGATGTGTTCCATCAGCTCTGTCATTTCGGTGCGTGTGAGATCTTTGACCTCCGGGGCAAGGCTCTCAATCGTGCCGCCCAGATTGCAAAGGCGGTGGGTGCGCTTGGTGCGTTCGCCTTTCTCCAGATACTTCTTTCTGTTCTCCAGACGCTCCAGCTTGTGCTTCTCCTGTGCAAGCTGCGTCTCAGCTCGTTCCTTTTCGGCTCGAAGCTGATCGAGGGTTTTCGGTTTTGTCATTGTGATTGACCTCCTTTTTTGATTTTTGGGATAAAAAAAGACCGTCAACTTTTCGCACATTGCGACCAGTCAACGGTCTGATTTTCGGTATTTATTTTTCCAAACTTGCTGGCGGCGAACAGCATTTCATGCTGTTTGCGGACGGCAAGTCCACAAGGGATAGACGCACAAGCGTCGCAAGGGAGTGTAGCTCCCTTGACGGAACGAAGTGACGAAACATTTTCGGTCAAGCAGTTTTTCTCTGCTGACCGGGAATGAAGCTCCGCAGGACGCACATACTCCCGATAGGAGAGTATAGAAGTGCGCCCTTTAGTTCCTAAAGGGATTTTCTTCTGACCCAAATTACATAAAATGTAGATCAAGACATTTCTAAGAGGTACTCTCAGATTTTCACAACATAAGGTTCATCTTCAATAATACCCTGATCGTGGGTAACAATGATAACCGTTTTACCTTCTTCATTGAGTTCGTGCAATAACCTCATAACAATATCTCTATTTTTCTTGTCAAGTGAGCCAGTAGGTTCATCTGCCAAAACAACAGAACATTTTTTCATCATAAGACGAGCTAAAGCAACTCTCTGTTGTTCACCACCGGAAAGCTGATAAACTTTTTTGTTAACTTCCTTTGATAACCCCACACGATTAAGAGCTTCTTTAAGTGATACTTTAGTTCGGCTTGATTTTTTAATCAAACTTAAATTTTCTTTAACTGTCTTATTTTCAAGCAGTGCAAAATTCTGAAAAAGAAACCCCACTGTATCCGCAAAAAAACTGTTTTTATTTTTAAGCCGGGTAATATTCAGCCCTTCGATTATGATACTGCCGCTATCCGGTTTTTCGATACCACCAATCATATTGAGTAAAGTGCTTTTTCCACTGCCGCTATCGCCGCTGATTACTACAAAACTTCCATCCGGAATTTCTAAATTAAAGTTAGAGAAAATTATTTTCTCTCCAAATGCTTTATTTAAGCCACGAATTATAATCATAAACATCCTCCCTTCAATGACTTTGAGATATTTGTTTTTTCAACCCACATAATATTTGTGAAAATGATTGCCATTTCAATAATGGTGAGCAACGCTCCAATCAGTAAAGCAATCCCGACACTTGCGTTAGATATAAAAATTGAAACAATGCAAATCAATATCACAACGGCTATATTTTCTAAGAGATTAACGGAAATAAATCTTTTGTGCCTTTCATAAAAGCGATAGCCCAAAACCTTTTTGAGGGAGATTTCCATCGCATTAAGTCTAAATTCCATTTTCACTTCAGATATGATGATAGCGATATCTAACAGCAATACTAATACGCAAAGAGAGCTTATAAAGCCAATCAGTTTCACGAGGAAACTATGACTATAAATGTAATCCTCTCCGACATTCGTCAGCATAAAATAGTGTGAACCAAGCTGTTCTGAATATTTTTTCGCAACACTGCGAATTGTGCTTTCATCGCATCCGTAGATTACCTCACCATTATATGTTCCTGTTTCGATATAACTTCCATTTAAAGCAACAGCCTCATTTGCCTGATAAATCACAATCGGATTTGTTACTCTTGACAATCCGTCAATAGCCTCTTCTCTGTTCGAATTGAGATAATAAAATTGTTCTCTGCCAGAATATTCTTTATAAACAACACGCAGTTCTTCTGCATTTTGGGTAAGAGAGCCAATTTCCTCTTTTGCGATATCTTTGTATGATTCCGCATTTCTTCCCTTTGGCACGAAGACCACGATATCCTCTTTTTCATCATCTTCAGTAAGCATATCAGAAAACCCTTGTAGCATATCTCTGGCATTATGATTTACAAAAATATAATTATCCGTATCGCTTATCCGGCTGCCTATGCAGACCACCGGATTTATCGTGTTGTATTCATTTTCGTAAAGGTCATTCCAAAATTTGCTCTCTTTGGATTCCTCCTCATTTTCTTCAAAAGGAGGTTCAATCTGCATAACTCCAAAATAATAATCATTATAATGATTTTCTAAAAGAGTAGTGTTTGTAAGTAAATTACCTTGAATGCTACTGAGATTTGTAGTTATTGTAAAAATTGTCATAGCAGTAGCAAATACTTTAAGACCGTTCAGAAGATAAAACATACCTTTTTTATCTGAAGCATTGGCAAAGGCTTTTTTTACATCAAAGCGGACAAAAGCAGCATAAGGAATTACGGAAAGAACTGCTCCGGCACAATACACTGCCAAAATGAGATGATCTTCATACGCTCCCGATATAAATTGAGAAACAAGCAACTTTGCTAAGACGAATAATGCAGCATATGAAATCATATCAGCCACTACAGCTTTTAGAGCAATCACAGCAGCATTTTCGCCCAGAGAAGCTCGTACAACTACTTCCTTTTGCCTGCGTATCACCTCAATCATATTAAGTACAATCATCAATATGGCAACCAGGCCCCAAACAATGAACATCATATCAGTTTCGGTTGATTGCCAAAACTCTGGCTGCGATATAGAATATTCTTTTGCCAAATCTTGATATGTGGCAATAATGTCATCATCATCACCGATATAGCTGACCATTATTTCCTGTCCATTGCCTGTGTTTTTTGCTTCTCTAAAATCTTCAAATTCTATTACGGTGATTCCACCTATCAAAGCCGTATATGTTTTTTCCTCAATATCCATTGTGCTTTTAAGACTATCCCGAACAACGGTATCATCACCATAAATATAAAGTCTTGTCTGATAATTAGAAACTCTCTGATTAAAAGTCGAAAAAATATGAACACCATGCTTCTCAGCTGTATCTTCTGCATTGGCTAAAAATGAATCCATATCGTCATTAGTAGTTGTGTATCTGGACGATAAATAATAAGCACCATTAAAGTTCCAGAGCATATTTTGATATACTTCAGCTTGCATAACAAAAGCAAAAATAATCGTAATCAACAGCAATATATTTCTTATATGTTTCATTTGAAATTCTTAAACCTCCTTTGAATAGGTAACAGACACACGATTGCCCAAAATACTAATATGGATTTTTTCATACAACCACATTCTCTTGTTAGATTCTAATTTTCCGTTTTCTTTATTCGCATAAATTGTACCATAAAACTCGTGAACAATTCTACCGCAACTTTGGACTACATGAGAAAAGTCCGAACAGTTTTCTGCCCGGACTTCCTCGCTCAATCATAAATCAATTCCACTTTCACAATCTCCTCTGCCTGTGCCTTGCAAGCGTTCATCTGCCGCACCCATTCCATTTGGTTTTCGGCTTTCAGTTGCTCGGTCACGCCGTTTTGCTCTGCCAGTGACCGCACGATCAGCTCCATGCGGTTTCGTGCTGTTTCGTCAATCTCGGCGCAATGCTCAAAGAGCTTGTCGGATAGCACCAGCTCATTGAACAGTATCGGACGGTGCATTTCCAGATACGCCTTGCGAAGTCTGCCGTAGTGTCCGAGGGGCTTGGTCTTGCGGATAATGATGTTTGGGATAAGATAATCGCCGTTCTGTGTGTAAGTGATATTCATGCTGTTTGTACTCCTTTCATCGGCTCTCTCTGCGGTAAACTGCTGACAGGGACGAACACGCCCTTTGCAATGTCCTCCGCACGAATGGCGGCTTTCTTGGCTTCGATTTCTGCCTTTTTCCGCTTCTTGATTTTGTCCTCGTATCGCTTCTGCGCTCCGCTGGCTTTCCGCTTCAAGTAGTTCTGATGAAGCCTGTCCTTGCGTTCCTCACGTTTGCGGATTTCCTCTAATTCCTCCGGGGTAAGCTCCACTTCTCCAAACGCCGGTGGAACGAATCGCCCAACAAAATTGAAGTAAATCTCGACCTCCTGTGTGGTCTGTATACTGCCTTTGCGGTCACGCTCATGCACAAGGATTTTCTCGATAAACTCATTGAGCATGGCAATGGTCAGCTTGTCGAAGTTCTCATATTTGTCGATCAGAGCGATAAAACGGTCAGCGTCCTTTTCGTGCTTCTCATAGCTCTTGACAGCCTTTTCCAGAACAGAGATTTCAGCGGTAAGCTCGGACTGTTCCTTTTCGTATTGAGCGTCCAGAGTGGCGTATCTGCTGTCGGACAGCTTGCCTAAAATGTTGTCCTCATAGATTTTGCAGAGCAGGACTTCCAGCTCGGAAACTCTCTGCTTTGCTGTGGCAAGGCGTGTCCGCTGCTTCCTGACCTCTGCCGTCTGCTGGCTGGACTGCGCTTCCTGCACCACACGGACAAACTCGGCTCTGTCATGCTTCGCATAATCGGCAATGGCTTTCAGCATTTCCGAGACAAGGGACAGTACCACATCTTCGTTGATACGGTGCTGGGTCTTGCAGAGCGTTCCGCAAGGAACTTTGGTGTACTGTGAACAGGTATATTGAGAAATACGCTTGCCGTTGTTGGTACGGTGGACATACATCTTGCCGCCGCAATCGGCACAATAAAGCAAGCCTGTGAGGGGAGCTGCTTCGCCCCAGCCGTCCGGGTAGCGTCTGACATTCCCACGGATTTTCTGCACAAGGTCAAAGGTCTGCTGGTCAATGATAGCTTCATGGGTATTCTCGAAAATCGTCCATTCGTCCTCCGGGACATAATGGCTTTTCTTGTCCTTGAAGTGCTTTCGAGTCTTGAAGTTGATGGTGTGTCCCAGATATTCACGCTTTTCAAGAATGTTGCAGATGGTGGAAGAACCCCAGCCGTACACATCTTTGAAAGTCTTGTTTTTATTCACACCCTCGCCGTGCTGGGCAAGGTAAGCGGACGGAATGAGGATTTTTTCTTCTTTCAGCTTGCTGGCGATCTGATACGGACCGTAGCCCTCAATCGTCATGGCAAAGATGCGCTTGACCACATCAGCGGCTTCGGGGTCAACCAACCATTGGTCTCTGGCTTCGTTCCAGAGATAGCCGTAAATGACCGTGCCTGTGAGGTGCTTGCCGGACTTGCCTTTGGACTGGAAAGTGGAACGGATTTTACGGCTGGTGTCTCTGGCGTAATACTCGTTCATAATGTTGCGGAAAGGGGTAAAATCATCGTCACCTCTGGCACTATCCACGCCGTCATTGATGGCGATAAGTCGCACGCCACGCTGACGCAGGATTTCCATAATCTGACCGACTTTCAGATAGTCACGACCCATGCGGCTCATGTCCTTGATACACAGGTACTCCACATTCCCGGCTTCCACCTCTTTCATCATTGCCAGAAATCCGGGACGGTCAAAGCAAGTACCACTAATGCCATCGTCCGTGAAATGGACAATGTTCGTAAACCCCTGCCGTGCGGCGAACTCCTCCAACATAGCCTTTTGATTGGAAATGGAATTGCTCTCACGCTGCTGGTCATCATCTTTGCCAAAGTCATCACGGCTCAGTCGTTCGTACAGAGCTGTGATTTTCTCGTTTTTTCTCATAACTTGCGCTCCTTTCTTCGGTTTTAGGTTGTGTGTTCTAAGAGACTTCCCAACCGCTTGATTAAGAAGTCTTTTAGAGCATACAACACCAGCCGCCATTTTATATTTTTTATACTGTCTGACCGCAAAGTGCTGCGGATCTCTTTCTTCCAGCTCCTGGAACATCATATCCACAGGATTCTGGTAAGTTTCATCCTCTTCACGGGTTTCGCTTTCGTTCAAAAGATCCAGAAGGGTATTCAGATTCTTTTCCTCTTCATCCCCTTCATACCAGATAAAAGCAATCAGTGCTGTGTACAGCAATTTCTCTGCTTTCACCCAAAAATCTTCGGAAGCTTTTTCCCCTTCGCCTTTGGTATTCACAATGATTGTTGTCACCAGCTTCAAGATATCTTTTTCAGACCGTATATAAGCAAATGGATTGTAATGAAGCGATTTTGAAAAGTTAATGGTATTCAAAACCTTAATCACATATGGCTCATGAACCACTTTTCCAGATTTATCTTTCATAATATTTCCATTCTTATCTCTCTTAGGCGGTCCCTTTGCTAACATCTTCCCGCACTCCTCAATGAGAGTGCCCTTTGGATCTGTAATGACCATGGAACAATTCATCTGCATGACCGACGGTTTCACGAAAAATCGTGTCTTACCGGAACCACTACCGCCAATAACTACAATATTTTTATTTCTTGCATATTTCGGTTGTTTTGGTCGACTTTCCATAGTCAATGCTTCTGTTGCTGTCAACGGAATATTCATCCAGGGATCATCTGACATATAAGGCTTGATATCCTCTGCAGTTCCCCATCTGGCTGAACCATACTCGATTCCCTTCCGAAGTTTCTTTGCATCTGACTGTTTCTGCCAAACCAATAGTTTCAAAATAACTGCGACAGTAACTCCAACCAATAGATCTCTCAGGTCAAAGCTCAACAGAATCCCTGTAAAGATCCGATCTGCATGTTCCATCGCATATAACAGTTTGTTCCCTATATCTTCTCCAGGACTGCTCCTGTATAAGCAGGATGCCCGGTCCGCATAAAAAGCGGTCAGAACATAGGGAAGATTTGTAAGAACCAGTTTCTTTTTATCCAGGGCGGACAGCCTGACCCCAGCTTTATTCTTCCACTTCTGCATCAGATTATTGCCGTTTTGTTTCTTCATCGGCTCTGTTCCTGATGTCGGTTCTTTACTTTGTCCTTCGTCTTCTTTGGCATCATTGCCCGGTAAGCTGCAAGACGCTTATGAATGGAAGGTTTATTCGCTTTTTGAATCTGTTTCTGGGAAAACTCACGGAAAGCAGCATTGAGGGCATCCTGATCACGTCCCTTGAAAAATACCAGATAAACCGGCGGCTCTTTGCTCTTGTCTTTTTTCAGAGCATAATTGATCCCATATTTTCTGGCATACCGTTCAAAGGACTTGATATTTTTGTCCGTGATCTCGATATTGACCATCCCGGCATTCTGTTTTGCCAGCTCTTTTACCGTGACCTTTCCCTGTTTCGGCTGATTTTTCTGTGCTTTCTTCTCTACTGATTTCTGCTTCTGATGACGCAGATACGCAACAAGAACCTTTTTCAACAGGTCTGCCGTAATCTTAGTAGCCCGAATACAGAACGTGACCGTTTTCTGAGTTACCTCTTCCTGCATGACTTTTCCCTCCTTTCAGCGATTCAACTGCTGTCCAAATCTGTAATCATGGCAATCACCCCCTTTAATGAAAAAAGACAGATTAACCGGTAATCAGGTTCTGCACCTGTACGAGTTTTTCTGTCCCTTCTTCTTTTCTCTTATCTTCTCCACCACAATAGATGGGAACACACATTTCAAGTATTCTACTGTAAATACGCTGATGGGCAGTATCCAAATCTGTGGACTTCATTTCATTCAGTCCCAGATTCGTTGTTATGATCAGCGGAAGCATTTTACAATAGCGGCTGTCTATCACATTATAGACCTGCTCCAAAGCAAACTCGGAATTTCGTTCTATTCCCAAGTCATCAATAATCAGCAGCGGATAATCCACAAGATTTTGTATAATCTGGTTCTTATCTGCCTGATAGCTGGTCATTTCATTTAAAATCCTGGAAAAGTTTGTCATCATGACACGTTCTCCCTGTTCCAAAAGTGCATTTGCAATACAGCCTGCAAAAAAGCTCTTCCCGGTTCCAACCGGTCCCATCAAAAGCAATCCTACATTTTTTCTCTTCATATCTGTCCAGTTTTCTACATACTGCCTGGCGATTAGTATCTTCTGGTTGCTTCCATTGTCATTTTCAAATTTCCATTCCCAGAATCTTCTTTCCCGAAGTCCGACGGATTTTCTCTGATAAAGCAGCCGCTGTGCTTCTTCCCGCTGCATCTTCTCATCCAGTTCCTGCCTGGCTTTTACCTCGCATTCGCACAAACAGGACACTACATGCTCAAAACCCATCAGACTGACTTTCATCTGTTTTCTTTTTCCACAGGTGCCACAATGAAGACATCCCTCTTCGTCCAGATAATCTGCTGTTACTTTGTTTTCCATCACAGGCTTTCTCCTTCCTGAAATTCATATTTATCCATTCCTATCCTGGTTCCATCCCTTTCTGCCCAAAGACAGATTGTTGCAAAATGGTTTTGATACTCTTTTCCACTGGATTTCATATAAACAGAAAGATGATCAATCCGTTTCTGGTAATCCCATGGAAATAGCGTCATCAACTCCTGCAGTTCAGCTTCCGACAGAACAACATTTTTAAATCTACCATATTGACTGAATTTTTCTTCCAAAGCGGGTGTATTGCCCTTACTCTTATCAGTATGATTCTTTTCAGTCTTATTTATCTTAGTATTACTTCCATCCAGATTCTTGCAGTCCGGACTTCTATTTTTTTGCGTTCCGGACTTCCAGTTTCTTGCAATCCGGATTTCCAATTCTTTGCAGTCTGGATTTCCAGTTTCTGGCATTCCAGAAACAAAGTATCTTACTGGCTTTCCTCTACTCCGTTTTACAAAATTTTTCACATATATGACAGAGGGACGATTATTCCCCTGCCGATACCGCTCGATCAATCCAATCCCATGCACACTATCCAGCTCATATAGAAGCTTTGTCACTGTCGTATGCGACATTCGCAACAGCTCCTGCAATTCTGCGATCGTGTAAATGATATAGACATAACCCTCACTGTCAATCCAGCCATTTTTCTTGGACAGGCTGATTCGATCAAGCAGAATTCCATAAAGGAGCTTTGCGTCTGTGGACAGGCTTGCAAACTCTTTTTCTGTGAACAGAGCTTTTGGTATCCGAAAAAAAGAAAACTGGTCAGATTCTTCTGCTCTGAAATATTCAAAATCTGCCATAATATTTTCCTACTCTTCTACATCAAAATCACAATTTGCTGCACTGCCTGTACCATGGCACATCTCATCAAATACAAAATTGAATGATTGAATCATTTCGTCCAAATAATAATTTCTGGCCTTCTTGTTACAAGCATACATATCACCAATAAAGCCTTCATCATTCCCCATCGCATGAACAAGGGTTTCCAGGACCTTCATAAACTTCTTTTTTGAACAGCTTTCATACTGTCTGTTCACATATTTCTGGATATCTAACACACGAGCAGGATTATTTTCATTTTCCTCCAGAATTCCAAATGCAAGATCCATACCAAACTCATATCCATCAGCCTGAATTTGATCAATATCCATCTCTCCAAGCTCATCCTGGTATCCTCGCTTTTCCATTGCAGTTAAAGACGTTTCATATTGATCAATATATCCCATATCCGCAATAGTTTCAAAAATATCTCTGGATGCTTTCACCATCTTATCCATAATAATTTCTCTTTCAGCCAGCGGCATATTTGCCATGATAGTATCTAATGTCATCATTGATTCTTCCTCCATCTCATTTTCATAAATACCATTGATATAAAAGTGGTTCGCCTTTCCATTGTTTGGAATGATACGCATCAGTTTACCAACCTGAACCAGTTCCTGTACTGCCTGATCTACTCCATATCGAGTCGTATTCAGGTCTTTCTTTATTTCACTTTTGGGATAGATAACAAACAGATTCCCGTTATGATCTACCCAGCCATTTTGCACCGCAAATTTCAAACGATCCAGAAATAAGCTGTATAGAATCTTTGCTGTATTTGACAGATTTTTGTATTTTTCCATCTGAAACAGCACCTTTGGCACCTGCAGACAATCTACCGGCATATACTCCATCTTACTCATTGATTGTTTCCTCCTTCTGTTTGTACAGCACTTCGGCTGAATTAATATTGATTTCCAGCATCCCTACAAACACCTGATAGTACAGCAGGCATATCTGTTCATCCTCTCTTGCCAGATACAATCCTTCCAGTTCATTGGACGGATGTTTCATTCCGTATACTGCCTGACAGATATCATGGATTTTCTCACATTCCACACTTCTAAGATGCATCTCCAAGGTGTGATTAAATCTCTGCCAGTCCTCCAGTTTCTGATTTACTGCCATCATGCACTGGAACAGTTCCGCTGCTTCACATGCTGCTGACAGCACTACATTTTTGTTGTTGATACTTCCATCGGCATTTTTCATATGCCCTACCATATACGCCTGATCTACTGAAACCATCTTTTATCCTCCTCTATCTAAACGGCATTTCTTCTTCCATACCCTCTGGGATCTCTAAGAACCCTTCCGCATCTTCTGGAAACGGTGGTCTGTCAACCATTTTTGCACCTGCGAATTCAATCCGGTTTGCATACACTTCGGTGGTATAGATCTTTTTCCCGGTATCCTTATCTTCATAATTACCTGTGACAATCTCGCCTTCCACCATGACCTTCGTTCCCTGCATCAGATAATCTCTGGCAAATTCTGCTTTCTTTGCAAAAGCCTTTACCGGAATGAAACTGACTTCATCGGAATAATTTCTTCTGACTGCCAGAACGAACTTGGCAATCTTATGAAGTCCTTTTTCATTCTCCACTTCGTTGTATCCAGGATTTCTTACTAATCGCCCGGAAATAACTGTTGTATTCATTGGCTTACCCCTCCTATGCTTTCATTGATTTGTAACAGATACCGATACATGGTCCACATTTTCCATAGGCACATCCGTAACATTCATCTTTTTCCAACTCTTCTTGCTTCATTTCATCGGCAAACATTCCTAACAGTGTTGTGTAAATCTTTTTCATTGCCAGGAATTTTTCTTCTGCTTTTTCCATCTTCTCTTTGTAAAATGGGATCAGTTCACGAAGAACTGGATGGAAACGTTCATTTTCATCATCCCAGGCACAGGTTTTCATCATACAGCGTGGCTGTTTCTCATAATTGCCCAGATAATATGGGCAGAACGTACAGCCTCTTTCTTTAACAATTGCCACCGGAATCACTGGCATCTGACTTTTGATTTCCTTTGTTACATGCTTACTTTCAATTCGCTCTCTCATCTTAAAAATCCTCCAAGAATATATATATTTGCAAAAGGGAATTCCCCTGAATTGCCTGTTTTTAAGCACAAAAAAAGAGGCAGACTTACGATTTTTATTTTCGCAAGCCTGCCTCTTATCAATCTAATATTCTATTTTCCAATGACATACCGTATAAACACGTATATCGCTCTGATCACATACACTGGAATCATGATGCTTCCAATCAATGCTCCAATAATGACACTTAATGCAGCCATCCCAAGTGTTGCTGTGGTATCCATTCCTCTCGGAATTAGAATCAACCGCATTTTATGTATTCCAAATGGAAGTCCAGCAATAAATACCCACCAGAACCAATCCGTCTGTCCACTGACCTTCATAATTGTTTT
>NZ_RBZR01000035.1:0-27994 GCF_003628495.1 Ruminococcus sp. B05
TGTTTTTCTGGCAACTGTATTTTCGTTATAAGCAGCACTCTCAATACAAGACAGCTTCGTTATTTTTCTAATAACGCCTTCCGATGCTATCCACAAAATTCCATTTACAAATACAACAGAAAGCAAAAGAATCCACGGTCTGAAAAAGGAAAGTATTGTATTCCCTCCCATTTCCTGATAAAAATGGAAACCTAATAGTTCCGGTATTAATAAGACTAAAATCAGTGCAGAGATCAAACTTCCCAAGACAGAACCTTTTAACATGAGTGACCTCATTTGTTTCCGGTATATTTTTGTAATCTGTCTTTCTGTGGCTCCGATCGTGTGGAGCAGTCCGAGATTTTGAACATCTTCGCTCATGGATATCCAAAGGACATTGCGTACAAGGAAATATATTCCACACAAAATTCCTATTGTTCCTAATATCACCATCTCATATCCACCTGCGAATTTAGAAACAGCAGTATATTGTGCTGTATCAGAAACGTATATCTTCTGATCTGCACTCTTCATCGGCAATGCCTGATATAATTTTTCTTCTGTTTTGCTTCTGCTTAAATGATTGCTCTGACTGAAAAGTAAAGTATAGGGACCCTTTTCCAGGTTTAACTCATTAATTTTGTCATGTGAAATATATCCGATTGCTAATTTATTTCCAGAATCAGTATACCATCCACATAGTTTGAATTTTTCTTTCGAATGTTCGAACAGACCTTTGTATACATCTAAGTTTATTTCCATTCCCTGTTCTGGTTCAGAAATACCACGTTTTTTCAATGCTCTCTCAGATAATAGAATTTCATCCTTTTTCTGTGGGTAATTTCCAATCACATTGGTATATGCCGGTCTCAAAAAATTGTTCCAGCTTTCTGAGTCAGCCCAGACTATATCACATATCGTTTTTTCATTATTTTCTGAAACGTCTGTAGCTTCACCTACAAAAATGCTTTTTCCAACCTGTTTTATATAATCCAGTTGTTTTAATTTTGCATATTGTTCTTCTGTTCCATCTTCTATTCTGCCCGAAGAAGCAGTTCCATTTTCTCGGGTTAATCTTATTTCTTCTGCTTGTATTTTTCCAAAGGAGATTCCGAAGACCATGGTTATAGCAACAATACCGATTACTACTGAGCAAAATAAAATCGTATTTCTCACCTTTTTTGTGCCCGCAAAATTTTTAGCCAGGAATCGGATTATATCTTCATTGTTATTTGGAATGTTCTTATGAAACATAGTGATACCTCCTAACAATCGTTACAATCTCTTGTATAGATTTTTCCATCGGACATGCGTATTACTCTGTCTGCCATCTGCGCTACTTCCTCTTGATGCGTCACGATCAATGTCGTCTGATGAAATCTTGCGGCACAGGATTTTAGTAATCCTACGACTTCCATACTTGTAACAGAATCCAGATTTCCGGTCGGTTCATCCGCCAGGACAATAGCCGGTTTCGTTAATAATGCCCGTGCTATAGAAACTCGCTGTTGCTGCCCGCCGGACAGTGTTGATGGAAAGCGTTCTAATTTATCTTTTAATCCAAGCGATTCTACAATCTCATTAAAGAAATCTACATCTATTTCCTTGCCATCCAGTCTCATTGGGAGGACAATATTTTCACGTATACTAAGAGAAGGTATCAAATTATATTGCTGAAATACAAATCCGATATTTCTTCTTCTGAATATCGTTCTTTCTTCCTTGTTAAGATCTTTTAAACTTGTATTTCTGATCCAGACGCCTCCAAAATCCGGAGTATCAAGACCTCCTAAGATGTTCATAAGTGTTGTCTTTCCGCATCCGGACGTACCGACAACTGCTATAAATTCACCATCCTCCACAGTCAACGACACCCCATCTAAAGCACGCACTTCATATGTATCGGATGTATAATATTTTTTTAGATTTATTGCTTTAATTATATCCATCTTTTCTGTAAACTCCCTTCGCAAGTGCCACCTTTTTTCATCCATATTCTATTTTATATGGTACATCTTACAAACTTCTTACAGATTGCATACGAAATGTCTATACCGGAAGATTCACTTCTATGAGCAACCCTGGCTTCATTTGTGTTGCTTTCATAATCCCTTTTTGCAATAGAACAATCTCTCTGGAAAGATATAAACCAATTCCGCATCCTTCCTGACCTCTTGTCTGCTCGCCTCGATAAAATCTTTGAAAAATTTTGTTTTCTTCTCCGTCTTTTATCCCAATTCCATAATCTCTTATCCTAATCTTATAAAACATTTCCGTTTGTTTCATTGTGATATCGATCGTACTGTTTCTTTTGCTATATTTGACTGCATTATCAAACACATTATAAAACGCCTCACACATCCAGTTTTTATCATGTTCGCAAATGATTTTCTCTGGCAATTTTACTTGAAAATAGATACCTTTATCTTCTGCCTTTCTTTGTATTTGCCCTAATGCATTTAGAATAGTCTCAACAAGATTTTCATTTTGCATATGAACTTGTATGATTCCTTGCTCTAATCGAGCAGTTTTTATAAAGCTCTCCACTAAAAAACATAATTGTTCTTCGCTTGTTCGCAAGTCTTTCATGTATTCTGCATTCAATACTTCATGTGTTTCATTCAATGATTCTTGCAGCAATTCTGTATAATTTTTTATATTTGACAGCGGTGTCCGTAGTTGATGTGCAATTTCAGAAATCAATTTCTGTATCTCATATCGACTTTTTTCGGCCTCTTTTCTTCTTCCTTCTAACATTTCCTGTAAACGGATTAGCTGATTAGTAGTTTTTGAATAAAGCGTTTCCTTCCCTATATCAGAATCGTCTAAGTCATTGCCGTTTATTAACGATTCCGTCAATTTATATATTTTATTCATTTCCTTTGCTCTTAAATGATTTTCAACTAAATATACAGTACTTCCTCCGAGTATGAAACCTATTAAAAGTACTGTAAAAATTGCTACAACCATGCTAATCTCCCATTCTATATCCCATTCCAAATACATTACTTATAACATTCGATGAATCATTCAATTTCTTTTTCAATCTGCTGATCATAACGCTAATTGTGTTAGGATCAATGAATTCACTATCGATTCCCCATATATTTTCCATTATCATCTCTTTTGTAAGAACCTGATTCTGATTCATAATAAGATATTCTAAAAGCTGATACTCTTTGACTGTCAAAAATATTTCCGTCTCTCCAACAAAAACCTGTTTTCTATCAGAATACAAAATGACTTGTCCGCACATAAAAGTATTTTCATTTGACTTTCTCTTTAAAACAACTTCAATACGTTTTAACAATACTTTTATTGAAAATGGTTTCACCACATAATCATCTGCTCCTATATCAAACGCTTTTAACATATCTTTTTCATCATCTTTTGCAGTTAAAAAAATTGCCGGGATTCTTCCATTTTTTTGAAGTTCCTGATATAGATTTATTCCATCTCCATCCGGTAATCCAATATCTACGATCAACAAATCTACAGAACTATCTATATTTTTAATTGCTTCTTTTCTTGAAGCGGCAAGAATCGTTGTATAGCCTTGATTTTTCAAAGATGTATCTAATGATTTTCTTAACAATTTATCATCTTCTATAATTCCTATTACCATACACACCTCCTGATTTTTCTAGAATATAATACAAAAAGTCAATATGTTTTCTACTCAATTTAGGGTTATTTCATGTAAAAAAAGGCAGGATACCTTCTTTTTTACGGGAACATATCCTACCTGATGTTTCATATTTTCTTTTGATTTTACCATCTAACCTTTTAATCGGCTTTCAATATCTGATGCACTATATAATACATCTGTTACAATCACTTTATCTCCCTGGATTACAAAAAAGACAGAGTAATTGTCTACCAACAATCTTCTCATCTCTTTGCTTCGTTCTAGTTTTCTGCAGACACGCTTTCCGGGAAAATCATATCTTTCAGAAATGCAAGTTTCTTACCGATGAGTCTGGCAATAAAACCTACCAGAAGGGCAGCAATAACGGTACCTTCTCTTACACCAGCCAGTCTTCCTGCAAATACGCAAGAAAGTACAGCAGCAATCACTGACATGGATACGTCAAAACAGATCTTGCTTGTTCCGAAATTTGTTTTCCATGTAAGAACAATAGCACGGACAAAGGATTCTCCTGGAAGCATGACAACGTCTGCCAAAACCTCCATATATACACCTACGCCAAGAATCAGACATCCGATAAGAAGATATACGATCTTCATGATGTACTCTTCTGGATTGACCCGGGACAAAAGAATCATGGTAAAATCAATAAAATATCCAAATATGATGGATACTGGAATCTGAAGGATGTGCTCCAATTTAAAGTTCTTTCTCAGAATGATCAGCTGCAGTACAATCAGAAAGATACTGAAAAAGATGGTAAAATTTCCAAGTGTAAATGGAAAATTAAGACTTAATACGTAAGGAATTGATGAAATCGGGGATGTTCCTAGGTTTACCTTTGTAATCAGGCTGACTCCCAGGGAGTTTACAAACAATCCTACCAGAAATATTAAATATCGTTTTAGTGTCTCCATTCTTTTTTATTTTCTCCTCATTTCATAGTTTTTTTATTGTCAAATTATTTCATATCTGCAATATTTCGGTAAATCCGGTAAAAGATTTCCATAAACAGCTTCTGCTCTTCTTCGGAAATACCATTTAATGCAGTTTTTTCTATTTTCTCAAAAGCTTCCTCAACAAGCTTCTGATTTTTCTTTCCGGATTCTGTCATAAAAATATGAAAAGTACGACGGTTTCCATCGAGCATTTTTCTTTCGATCAGGTCTTTTTCTTCCATACGGTTCAAAATAGACGTTAAAGATCCTGCCTCGATAAGGCATCCTGCCGCAATCTCTTTCTGGCTGACACCATCGTGATCTTTCAGGTAATCCAATACTTTGGGCTGTCCCAAGGTAAGTCCTGTATCTTTCAGCTGTTCCATTAGTTTTTTCTGAACAGTCATATGGTTTATCATAGACAGGTAGTGAAAGGAATCATCCATTTATTGTTCATCTCCTTCTTCTATTATGTTAATAGTTATAATTCAAACTTTTAGAATTATAACTATTTTTTTAGTGTATGTCAATAACAAATAACCTTCAATTAAAATAAACGACCGTTTACATCTTCACGATAGTAAACGGTCGTTAGCTTTTCAAATGTACACTAACCAAAAACTATTTTTTTCTTTCTGATATAAGCTTCCTTAACTCTGCTTTCAGGAATTCATACCTTAATCGCTTTTCTTCCTTTTCAAAATGAACCTCTCGACTCTGGACAGGGTTATTCTCATAAGATAAAACCTCATCTTTGAACTGCTCGCTTGTAAGGTCAAATATACAATCGCCAATCACATTGTAACAATGATAATTACCACCACTCCTTCGGATTCCATATACCTCTCCACCGAAAATATCCTGTGCAAGGAATGCAGTAATCGAGCACTGTCCCAACGTCATATTTTCTTTTGACCAGTCATCTCTCATTCTCGGTGCACAGGTATCAGCACACCAGATTTCCGACAACAAATCATACAGATGTCTTGGATTTTTTACTTTTTTATATACTTCATTAACAGTAGGAACATCGGCATTCTGCCAACCATAGAATCTATATTTCTTCATTATTACTCTACCTATTCTGATTTTTCCATCAATCTCTTGTCTCCATCAAAATTACATTTCCCACCGGAAATGTGATTTCGACTTCTTCCTCTTCCCACTCATTACTGACGCACAGACTGTCAAACGGCATTAATGTATGATGTTGCAGTGGATATTTTGCACCTGTTATATTAAAATCTATAATCTCTCCGTCTAATGGAAAAACTGAAAAATATGGGCCAAATGCTTCTGACTTTCGAATCACGCTCGATTCATCTAACAAACGGATTCGATTATGTGCATCCATCAGACATGCTTCTGCCCCCGCATCCTTTGCTATCTTCAAGCTCTGTACATTCGCCCAGATATGATCGATACGGGTACCTGTTCCACCAAGTATTACAATATTCTTTCTTCCCATATTGAGACACAAGCGAAGTGCGATTTCGGTATCCGATGCATCTTTTACCGGATTAAACTGCCGAATTGGCACTTTTGTTTCTGTCTTGTAATAATTTACAATTTCATCCGATGTACTGTCAAAATCTCCGACAATATAATCTGGATTAATTCCATGCTTATACAAGAATTCTAATCCATGATCTGCCGCAACAATATATTCGGTTTCATCGCTCTTTAAAATTTCCAACGTGAATTCTTCGTCTAACATTCCACCGCTGACAACTACTGTTTGTCTATTCATTTTCGTTTAATATCTCCATAAATCCTTTTACATTTTCTGCAATATTATCTTTAAATACTGCTGAACCGGCCACTAATACATTAGCCCCTGCTTCCAGAACTTCTTTTGCATTACCAAGATGGATTCCACCATCAACTTCTACGTCTGCTGTTAACCCTTTTTCGTTTAATAATCCACGCAATTCTCTAATCTTATCCAGGGATTCCGGAATAAATGACTGACCGCCTTTTCCTGGTTCTACAGACATGATTAAAAACAGTTCTGCCTGTTCAAGATATGGTTTTAACACGTCTACAGGTGTTGCCGGTTTTATTGTAAGTCCAGCTTTCATACCGCATTTGTGAATGGCATCTAACGTTGCCTGAACATCTTCACATGCTTCATAATGCACATTTAAAATATCTGCCCCGGCTTTATGAAATGCTTCTACATAACGGATTGGTTCTTCTATCATAAGATGTACGTCCATCACGATATCTGCTGCATCTTTGATTGAAGCAAGTACCGGGATTCCAAATGAAATGTTTGATACAAACATTCCATCCATCACATCAAAATGAAGATACTCTGAGCCATTCTCTGCACAAGTTTTAACCTGCTCCCCTAATACTTTAAAATCTGCCGATAAAATTGATGGTGCTAATATGTTTTTCATTTTACTTAAATCTCCCATTAATATCTTTTTTTATTTTTTAATTCTTGATACATTTCAAGATAATCTTCATAACGGATTTTATGAATTTTACCTTCCTCCACTGCATCCTTAACCGCACATCCCGGTTCATGCACATGATCGCATCCGTTAAATCTGCATTGTCCTTCATATGGTGCAAATTCACGGAAATAATATTTTAATTCTTCTTTTTCAAATTCATTTACATACAATGAACTAAAACCTGGAGTGTCCATAATGTAACTGTTCTCATCAATTGTAATAAGCTCCGAATGTCTTGTTGTGTGCTTTCCTCTTGCAATCTTCTTGCTGATACTTCCGGTCTCCATCTGAATATCTGACTGAAGCAAGTTAATCAAAGAAGATTTCCCAACTCCGGACGGACCTGCGACCGTTGTTGTCTTTCCTCGAAGTACTTTTTTTATTTCTTCAATATTCTCTTCCTCTTTTGCACTGATCAATATCAAAGGATACCCACATGCCCGGTATACTTCTTCTAATTCTGCAACTTCCTGCTTCTTGGCGATATCTTTTTTATTAAAACAAAGTATCGCCGGAATCTCTTTGCTTTCCATCATAACCAAAAAGCGATCCAGCAAATTAAAATGTGGCTTTGGCTCTGTTACTGCAAACACAACTAATGCCTGGTCAATATTTGCCACTGCCGGTCGGATCAATTCGTTCATTCTTGGTAAAATATTTATAATATTTCCTGTTTTTTCCTGTTCATCCAGTACTTCTATCTCTACATTATCTCCTACGAGTGGTTTTTTCTTGTCTTTTCGAAAAACTCCTCTCGCTTTACATTCATAAATGCCGGATTCTACTACATGAACGTAGTAGAATCCGGCGATACCTTTTATTATCTTTCCCTGCATAATTTTCCTTTATTGTAACTCTGAAGATTCATTGTCTTCTCCGCCTGTGTTTCCATTGTCAGTAGATGGCTGTGGTCCTTTACTTACTACAAATCCAACGCTGCTGCCTTTCTCTATCTGACTTCCAACGGAAGCAGTCTGCGAAATTACATATCCGGCTGAAACGCCTGCATTATATTCTTCTGTAACACTTCCAACCGTAAGTCCTGCATCTATAATGGCCTGTTCTGCTGCCTGCTGTGTCATTCCGCTTAAAGGCGGAACTGTCACCATTTTTACCTTTGCTCCTTTGCTGACCACGATATTGACAGTGCTTCCTTTCTTTACTTTACCACTGGCTGGATCTTGTGAAATGACCATTCCTGACGCAACAGTATCACTATATTCTTCTGTAACAGAAGCCTGTAAGCCCACATTCTGTATTGCAGACTGTGCTTCTTCTGAACTCATACCTATAATACTTGGCACTTCAACAGACTCAATTCCCAGACTAACATACATCGTTACCTTGCTGCCTTCTGTAAGCTGTGTTCCTGCTGCCGGATCAGTTGAAATTACTTTTCCCGATGCAACGATATCACTGTTCTGTGCTTGTGCTTCCACAACCAGATTTAGGTTTTCAAGTGTCTTCTGCGCATCATCCTCACTCATACCCTTTACGTCTGGTACAGATACTGTCTTCTTCGCTTTACCCGTACTAATCACAACTTTTATTTCTGTATTCTTTTCCACTTTGGAATTAGCTTTTTCGCTCTGTTCCATAATCTCGCCGGCTGCATACTTATCTGATTCTTTTCTTCCTGCTATTGAATATCCAAGATTCTTTTTCTTTAATGCGGCCTTTGCCTCATCTTCTGTCATTCCCAGCAAGTTAGGTACTACTACTTTTGCATCGTTCGTTGTTGTATTCAGACCGATACCGCCTTTAAATGCCCCCATAGCATTTCCCACCATAAATATAATAACCATGGCAATAATCGCAGCTGCAACAACCATTAAGATTTTCATAATTTTCTTCGTATTCGGATCTACATTCTTTTTACGATTATAATCTGAGTTTCTTCTCTGAGACGGTGCTCTGTAATCGTCATCGTCGTCATCATAATCATCATCGTCATAATCGTCATCGTCATAATCTGAATCATCATAATCATCCGACTGTGAATAACTGCGTTCCTGAGCTCTTCGAATCTCATCCTCAGACATCAGAATTGTCTCATCACCTGCCGGCTTTCTTCCGGTAAATACATCCAACTGCTCATCTACAAAATGCCCATCCGGATCTACAAGAGAATGTTTCAAATCAGAAATCAGATCCTGACAATTCTGATATCTTCTCTCTACATTCTTCTCTGTACATTTCATAATAATGCAATCCAGACTGTAAGGAATATCCGGTACTTCTACTGATGGTGCAACAATCTTCTCCTTCAGATGCTTCAACGCAACTGATACTGTCGAATCCCCATCAAATGGTACATGTCCTGTAACCATCTCATACATGGTAATACCAGCTGAATAAATATCACTCCGCTCATCTACAATACCGCCTTTTGCCTGTTCCGGTGAAGTATAATGAACCGATCCCATAACATTCGTGCTGATTGTAGCCGTCGATGTTGTAGCACGTGCAATACCAAAGTCTGTAACCTTAACCTTACCATCCTTTGAAATGATAATATTCTGTGGTTTGATATCTCTGTGGATAATATGATGATTATGCGCAGCCTGAATACCGCTTATCATCTGTATTGAAATACTGATTGTCTCTTTTGCAGACAAACGTTCTTTCTTTTCAATATATTCTTTTAGTGTAATTCCTTCAACAAGCTCCATGACCATATAATACAGTCCTCGATCTTGCCCTACATCATACACATTAACTACATTCGGATGCATCAGACCTGCTGCCGACTGTGCTTCACTTACAAACTTTTTGATAAATGATTCGTCATTCCTGTAATCACTTTTCAAAACTTTTACGGCAACATAACGATTTAACTTATGGTCTTTACCTTTATATACATCCGCCATGCCACCCGAGCCGATACGCCCGAGTATCTCATAGCGCTTTCCTAAAAAAACCCCTTCTTTTAACATATACTCACCTCATCAGTAAATGGTTCCATCAAAACAACTCCGATGTTATCTGTTCCACCGTTCTCTTTTGCTGCATCCACTAATGCTGTTCCGGCTTCTACAATATCTCTTCCCCCCTGAACTATATGAAATAGTTCCTCGTCTTCTACCATATTACTCAAACCATCTGTACACATCAGTATGATATCTCCCCGTTTCAGACGGTGTTCGTAAAAGTCTACATCGACATTGTTCTTAGCACCAATTGCTCTCGTAATGATATTTTTATCCGGATGATGCTTCGCCTCTTCCGGTTTGATACCACCCAGTCGTACCATCTCTTCAACCAGCGAATGGTCCTTTGTTAACTGTGTGATTCCTTGATTGATCAAGTATAAACGGCTGTCTCCAACATTTGCAAAATACATCATATGCTCTACGATCGTTGCTGCTACAACTGTTGTTCCCATGCCTTTCAAATGTTCATCTTCCGATGCTTTCTTGATAATTTCTCGATTTGCTTTCTCAATTGCGGAAACAAGCGCTTTCTCCACGTCTTTCTCTTCACTTTGAGCAAGCTCTCTTTTCATCACTTCAACTGTATATTTTGAAGCGTAATCTCCTGCCTTGTGTCCTCCCATACCATCTGCTACAACAAATAAGTTTGGGAGAGGTCCTATTGGATTGTCTGTCGTATAGACATAGTCCTGATTTACTTGTCGTACCATACCTACATCGGTAATCGAAAATGTCTTCATATTCTTCTCCTTTATTCCTCACTTGTCTCTACGTAACGTCTTCTGAGCTGACCGCAGGCTCCATCTATATCTGCGCCCATTTCTCTTCTTATAGTAACATTTATTCCGCTTTTTTCAAGTTTATTTTTAAAATTCAACGCATTTTTCCGATCTGGTCTTACAAAATCCCGCTCTTTGATTGGATTGACCGGAATCAAATTCAAATGGCAATTTCTTGGTTTTAATATTTGAATTAATTCTTTTGCATCTTCCGGTGTATCGTTCACTCCATGCACCAGACTATACTCAAACGTAATTCTTCTTCCTGTCTCTTCAAAATATGCATCGCACGCTTCAAGCACTTCTGACAACTCATATTTATTTGCAACCGGCATTAATTCTTTTCGTTTATTCTGATTTGATCCATGCAGTGACAACGCCAGTGTGATCTGTAAATGTTCTTTTGCCAGATCATAAATCCGTGGAACAATCCCACAAGTCGATACTGTCACATTTCTCTGACTGATATTCAGTCCATGTTCATCTGTCAATATATGAATAAATTTAAGAAAATTATCGTAATTATCCATCGGTTCGCCTGTCCCCATAATTACCACATTCGAAACTCTCTCCCCTATGATTTTCTGAATCTGGTAAATCTGTCCAAGCATCTCTGATGCAGACAAATTACGAACAAGACCGCCTATCGTAGATGCACAGAAACGGCATCCCATTCTACATCCTACCTGTGAGGAAATGCAAACTGAATTGCCATGTTTATACCGCATTAAAACACTTTCCACTACATTGCCGTCATGAAGCTGAAATAAAAACTTATTTGTTCCATCCAATTTGGATTCTTGCCGCTCCAACATATGTACGGAAAGAATCTCATAATTGTCTTTTAATTTTTCACGCAATGCTTTTGAGATATTTGTCATCTCGTCAAAATCATCAATGGTCTTCACATGAAGCCATTCGTAAATCTGCTTTGCACGAAATGCTTTTTCTCCCTGTGTTTTTAATTCTTCTTGTAACTCTTCGTATGTATATGCTCGAATATCTTTCTTCATTCTCTCTGTCTATTTCCTTTTCTTCATACATGCCAGGAAAAATCCATCACTTTGATGAACCCCCGGAAGCAGTTGGATGCATCCATTTTCTTTCACATCCTTCTGAAGCTCTTCACACAATGATCCATGAATATCTATTAATTCAAATTCTGGATATTGATTTAAAAACCAATGTACATTATCCATATTTTCCGCCGGATTGATTGTACATGTACTGTAAACCAGTTTTCCTTCGTCTTTCACATATGCCTGTACATTTTTTAATATCTCTCTTTGCAATTTTGCAAGCGAATCGGCTCCCTCTTTTGTCGCCTTATATTTCAAGTCTGTTTTCTTTGCAAGTACTCCAAGACCTGAACACGGAAGATCTGCCAGAACAATATCCGCTTTTCCTACAGAAGTCTCATCGAATATCAAGGCGTCCTGCTGTACTGCTTCCACATTACTCAGACCGGTTCTCTCAATGTTTTCCTGGATCAGACCAACTTTATATTCTGTCAGATCACGTGCTTCTACATGTCCGCTTCCATTTAATTTTTCAGCCATATGAAGGCTTTTTCCTCCCGGTGCCGCACAGACATCGATCACATAGTCACCCTCTTTAGGACCTGCTAACTCACTTACAAGCATGGAACTGATATCTTGTACTGAAAACTCCCCATTTTGAAAGCTTTCCAAATCTCCCAAATAATCAAATCCTGATATATGAAATGCATATTCTAAATATGGATGAACTTTAACTGTAACGCCTTCTGCTTCCAGATGTTCTTTTAATTGCTTTGGTGTTACCATACGCAGATTACAACGTATCGTAAGCGGAGTTTCTCTCTGAAATGCCTGAAGCATCTGTTCTACGATATCACTGTCATATGCCTTTAGCCACAGATTCAAAATCCATTCCGGCATGGAGTACTGGATTGATAATCTCTTAAGCGGTTCTGCAGGATACTCAATCTGATCCAGATTTCGTGCCACATTTCTAAGAACTCCATTCACAAATCCTCTTAAACTTCCAAACCCTTTTCTGACAGCCAGTTTTACTGCTTCATTACAGGCTGCGGATACCGGAACGCTGTCCATATATTTCATCTGGTAAACTGCACTTCTCATAATGTTACGGATTACCGGTTTCATTTTTTTTACTTTCACTTTTGAAAATTGATCTAAAATAAAATCGATCTCCATCATATGTTCCAGTGTACCCTCTGTCACTCGTGTGATAAAGCTACGCTCTTTCTTCTCAAGGTACTGGTACTTATTTAATACATCACGAAGTACAATATGACTGTACATCCCATGTTCTGTAATTTCTAATAAGACTTCGAGCACAATCTCTCTTTCATTGATTGCTTTAGTCATTTCGTCTTCTTCCTCCTGAAATTAATATCAGACGTAAAAGCTGTAAAATAGCAGAAGCCGCACTTGCCACATAAGTCAATGCTGCTGCACGCAGTACTTTTCTTGTATCTGCTACTTCTTCTGTATAAAGTATTCCATTTGTCTCCAATGCCTTTAATGCTCTTGACGATGCATTAAATTCCACCGGTAATGTCACAATCTGGAATAAAACTGCTGCTGAGAACAATAGGATTCCCAGATTAATCAGCAAAACAGATGCATTTCCCTGAATCAAAAATCCAATCAATATCAATGGCCATGCCAATGTAGAACCAAAATTTGCTACCGGTACCAATGAACCTCGTATTTTAAGCGGTGCATATCCATTGGCATGCTGTACGGCATGACCACACTCATGTGCTGCCACACCAATTGCAGCAACTGAAGTAGAAGCATATGTTGAATCCGAAAGATTTAACGTTTTATTTCTTGGATCATAATGATCTGTCAAATTTCCTGCTACACGCTGAACCGTAACATCATAAATTCCATTTGCATGTAAGAGGCGCTCCGCAGCCTCACGTCCAGTCATACCGCTATGACTGCGGATTCTGGAATATTTTTGAAAAGTTCTGTTGACATTTGCTGATGCCAGCATACAAATTACAACACCAATTAATACCATTACATAGGTTGGATCATAATAAAAACCATACATATCTATCTCTCCTCACTGTATTTCAAATCGAACGTCCCCTCTTCTTATTCACTTTTACTCTCTTATTCCTGATGAAATACCTCTCCTGGCTCAATTGTATAACCTCTTAAAAATGCTCCCGCATCCATTCTCTTTTTCCCTGGGATCTGTAATTCAAGTACTTTTAAAAGTCCGTTTCCTGTCTGCACATAAAAACCATCTTTTTCAACCTTTACAACTGTTCCTGCCTGCTCGTTACTATTCTCATCTGTCACAGAAGCCTTCCAGATTTTCACCACTTTCTTATTCCAGTAAGTGTATGCACTTGGCCATGAATTCAAACCGCGAACAAGTCTTTCAATTTCTACTGCTGACTTCGTCCAGTCAATGTTTCCCAGTTTTTTATCAAGCATTTTTGCATAAGCGGTCGGACTTTCTCCCTGTTTTTCCGGAATAATACTTCCTTCCTGCAGCTTTGCCAATGTCTCTACACAAAGTGCCGCTCCTGCCTTGGCTAACTTATCGTGCAGACTCTCACCTGTTTCTTCTTCTGTAATCGGCACCTCTGTCTTCAACAGCATATCACCGGTATCCAGTCCCTCATCCATCTGCATCGTTGTCACACCTGTTACAACCTCTCCATCAATAATAGACCACTGGATCGGTGCTGCTCCACGATATTTTGGAAGCAGAGATGCATGTACATTCACACATCCATATGGCACCATCTCTAAAATCTCTTTCGGAATGATCTGCCCAAATGCAACCACTACCATAATATCTGCATTATACTGTCTTAATTTCTCCACACACTCAGCTTCACGTATTCTACGTGGCTGATATACTTCGATTCCATGTTTCAATGCAGCTTCTTTTACCGGTGTATACTGCATTTCTTTTCCTCTTCCTTTTGGCTTATCCGGCTGTGTCACAACAAGGCATACTTCATGTCCTGCTTCTACCAGTGCTTCCAGTGTTCCAACAGAAAAGTCCGGTGTTCCCATAAATATTATTCTCATGAGTCTATTCCTCCTCGTTCAAATAATCTTCCTCAGTATATTTATTGTCATGGATTCCATCTTCTGCCAGTTCCATATACATCTTTCCATCCAGATGGTCAATCTCATGACAGAATGCTCTGGCAAGGAGTCCCTCTCCTTCCATCTCTACAGTATCCATGTGCTCATCTTGAAAACGTACCTTCACATGGTTTGGTCTTGTCACAATACCATATTTTCCAGGAAGGCTTAAGCATCCCTCTTCTCCGGTCTGCTCCCCTGATGTCTCAAGAATTTCAGGATTAATCATAATGATTGGTCCTTCTCCGATATCAATTACTACGATTCTCTTCAAAATTCCAACCTGTGGTGCAGCAAGTCCAACTCCCATCTCTTCATACATTGTATCTAACATATCAAATATTAATGTCTCTGTACGCGGAGTTATCATTTTTACCTCTTTACATTTCTTTGTTAAAATATCGTCTCCAACTACACGAATTTCTCTGATTGCCATAATATCCTCCTATTGATTCTTTTATTTCTTTTATTTATGCACTCTCTAAATATTTCTTATGAAATATGCATCGGATTGAAATCGAACTGGATTCGCATCGGATTGAATCCAGGATTCACTTCAATATATTGTTCCAATTTATTTTTCATCTTTATCAATGTATCATATTTTTCCGTTTTGAGATAGAGCACTTTACGATATACATCATTGATTTTTCCAATTCCCGGACTGGCCGGTCCTATAATCGCTACTTCTTCTGCACCTCTTATCCGAACTGCAAATTCTTTCAGATATTTACATCCGGTTTCCAAAAGTGCTTCTTTTTCACAGCTTACGAGAATTGCAAGTAAGTTATCCACAGGCGGATACCCCATAAGTTCACGATAGTGGATTTCTTCCTCGTAAAATGTCTCATAATCCTGTGCTGCCGCTGTAACAATTGCGTAATGCTCTGGACTGTATGTCTGAATAAGCGCTTCTCCTTTTTTTGCTCCACGTCCGGCTCGTCCCGCTGCCTGAGTCAGAAGCTGAAATGTCCGCTCTCCTGCACGATAATCATTTGAATACAATGACATATCTGCTGCCAGGATTCCAACCAGCGTTACATTCGGGAAATCATGCCCTTTTACGATCATTTGCGTTCCAACTAAAATATCTGCCTCTTCATTTGCAAATGCCGCCAGAATTTTCTCATGCCCATCCTTTGATCGGGTCGTATCCAGATCCATACGCAGCACTCTGGCCTCTGGGAAATGTTTCTTCACCACTTCTTCTATCTGCTGTGTTCCGGCTTTAAATTCTCCAATGTGTCTGGAACCACATTCCGGACATATCTGTACTCTTTCTTGTTCATACCCACAATAATGACAAACCATTTTCCCATTGCGGTGATACGATAATGATACATCACAATGTGGACATTTTACAACAAATCCACATTCCCTGCAGGAAATAAATCCGGCATAACCACGTCGATTCAAAAAGAGCATAATCTGTTCTTTTTTTTGCAGCCTGTCTGCAATCATCTGCTGTAATTTTCTGCTCAAGATTGAACGATTGCCTTCCCGCAATTCCCCTCTCAAATCTACTACATGAACTTTGGCCATCTCCTGATTGCCGGAACGATTATGAAGCTCCAATAATTTATATTCTCCATGCTTTGCACGGTACATTGCCTCCACAGACGGAGTTGCAGATCCTAATACGACACTTGCCTGTTCCAGTTTTGCTCTGGCGATTGCAGTCTCCCTGGCATGATATCTTGGAATCTGTTCACTTTTGTATGTATTCTCATGTTCTTCATCAATTACTATCAATCCAAGATTAGGAAATGGCGTAAACAATGCGGAACGTGGACCTATCATTACATCAATCTCTCCTGCCTTCGCCCGCATCATTTGGTCATATCGCTCACCTGCAGACAATCTTGAATTCATGATAGATACCCTGTCACCAAATCTTCGATAGAACCTCATCACAGTCTGAAATGTCAATGCAATTTCAGGGATCAGAACAATTGCCTGCCGCCCTTTGGCTGCCACTCTTGCAATCATCTCCATATACACCTCTGTCTTACCGCTTCCGGTAACACCATGAATCAGATATGTTCCATTTTGTTGTTTCTGGTAGTCTCCCCAAAAACACTCTATCGCATTCTTCTGCTCATCTGTATAGCAAATGTCCTTCTCTTGTTGTTTTCTATTCTGTATCGGATTTCGATATACCTGTTCTGATTCTATTGAAAGCACACCTTGTTCTTCCAATGCCCGAACAACATTCAGCGTAATATTTAACTTTTTATTAATAAGCTCATAATCTAAAACCGGTTCATCGAGAAGTGCTGCAAGAAGTCTTGCTCTCGCTTTCTGATTCTTATGTAAATAAAAATCCAGTTTTGTTTTTCCCTCTTCTTCATTTAATAAAAGACGAACCTTTTTCTTAACCTTTGCCTGCTCTTTCTGTTTTATCGGAAGTACGGTTTTGAGTGCCTGAATCATAGTTCCACCGTAATTCTCCTTCATCCATGCTGCCAATGCGACCAGCTTTCCTTCAATTGCCATGCCTTTTCTTGAAATCTCGGCAATTTCCTTAACCTTTGACAAATCATAATCGCAGTTTTCCGCAAAATCCACCACATAACCTTTTGTCATACGGTTTCCTTTTCCAAATGGCACCAAAACTTCCATACCGATAGAAAGTTCCCCTTCCATATGGGAGGGGACTCTATATTGAAAAATCTTATCTAACTTTTCGTGTGTGATATCTACAATAATATTTGCAAACACAAGTTTCTCCTATTTTGCTTTCAATTCTTCTAAGACTTCCTGAATCAGCACCCGTTCATCCATCGGATGTTTTACACCTTTGATTTCCTGATAATCTTCATGTCCTTTACCTGCAAGAACAATGACATCTCCAGTCTGTCCATGTTCAATTGCATACTTGATAGCTTCTTTTCTGTCACAGATTTCTACATATTTTCCATCTGTTTTCTGAATTCCTGTCTTAATATCATCAATAATCGCCTGTGGTTCTTCAAATCTTGGATTATCCGATGTAATGATAGTCAAATCTGCCAGACGACCTGAGACTTCTCCCATCTCAAAACGTCTGTCTTTGGAACGGTTTCCTCCACAGCCAAACAAACATACCAGACGCTTTGGATTATATTCTTTCAATGTAGTCAAAAGACTTTCCAGACTCATTGCATTGTGTGCATAATCAATCATGAGTGTAAAGTCATCTGATACTTTTATCATCTCGATTCTTCCCTTTACCTTTGCAACCTTAAGTGCCTTTTTAATTGCATCTACCGGCACACCAAAGTGTCTGCATACAGCAATCGCCGTAAGTGAATTATAGACACTGAATGTTCCTGGGATATCAATTTCCACATCGAAATTCATCAGTCCCTCTACCTTGTATGCCACACCAAGATATCCCGGTCTGGATACCAGATGTGTATCTGTTGCCCGCAAATCTGCTTTTTCAGAAAAGCCGAATGTCTCTGTCTTACAAGTTGCGCCTGCAAATACATCCTCGAAATATTTGTCATCCACATTGGCAATTCCAATCTCACATTGTTTGAACAAAAGACCTTTGCAACGTTTGTAATCCTCAAAATCCTTGTGCTCATTTGGTCCGATATGATCTTTTCCAAGATTTGTAAAAATACCAATTGTAAATGGGATTCCTGCTGTACGATGAAGCATCAATCCCTGAGATGAAACCTCCATTACAACACAATCACAACCTGCTTCTACCATCTCTGCAAAATATTTGTGAATCGTATAAGATTCCGGTGTTGTATTTGCTGCCGGAATATGTTTGTCACCAATGATTGCCTCAATTGTACCAATCAGTCCGACTTTGTGACCAACTGCATCCAAGATAGATTTAATCATATAAGTTGTTGTCGTCTTACCCTTTGTTCCTGTAATACCGATTACTTTCAACTTATCTGCCGGATATCCAAAATACGCAGCTGACATCAAAGCTAAAGCATAACGTGTATCCGGAACACGGATTACTGTCATATCTTTCGGTGCATCCACCTCATCTTCTACAATAACGGCTGATGCCCCTTTTTCTGCAACCTGCTGCACAAACTCATGTCCATCTACAACCGCACCTTTGATGCATACAAATGCGCTTCCATTTTCCACTTTTCTGGAATCATTGATTAATGTAGAAATCTCAATCTGGTCACTACCCTGTACTACTTCATATTCTAAACGTTCTAATAACTTACTTAATTGCATAATTTTTACCTCCTTGTATCGGAAATCGTTGTAATATAGAATATCATAAATCGAGGGTAAATGCAAAAAAAGAAGAGTCGGATTCTTGCGAAATCCAACTCTTACTCAAAGATTTATTATTCTGGTTTGTATTCGTCAAAATCGTATTTGATTGTTCCAAATGGTGTCTCCTGCTCACGAAGTGCGATTGACTTAGAAAGTGCTTTAATCTCATCTGCTGTTACACTGCGTCCGAGTTCACTCGAAAGTACAACACCTTCTGATAAGAATGCTGTCTGCATAGCAATGTATGGAGAATCAATTCTTGTAGTGTCGTCCAATTCGCCTCTAAGGTATGAGTACCACTGTAACTGGTTGTCGTTATACATTTCCATTTCAGGATGAAGCATAAGTTCCTGCTGTCCTGTGATGTCACCGATTGCACAGTCTAATTTATTTTCAAAGAGAACGCCATCTTTATCAACCCCGAACCACTCAAGTCTTGGTTTCTGAAGCATTCCGCCACCCATAATCTGTCCGCCTTCTGGAACTGCAAGAGGGCCACCTGTTGTATCTACATCGATGAATTTCAGTCCACCTTCAGAACCTGCTACGAAGCTTGTTCCGATTTCATCCATGTGGATTGCCCAATCTTCATAAATATCCATTGAAAGGCCACCTTTGAATCTTGCAATACCAACACCCAGGTCTTCTACTGGTGCAATACGGTTTGTGATTTTATCGATTCTTTCATCTGTCCAGTAATCGCAAGACTGTACACCGTATACGCTTTCAAGTTCAGGCATACCTAATACATAAAGCATCTGTGCCAAGTGATAGATTCCAAGGTCGAAAAGTGGTCCGTGAACACCAACCTTTGGATTGATGAAGTCTTTACTAAAGAATGGCATATCATATCCAGGACGTCCTTGTCTTCTGTGTCCGACACTTCTTGCATGGTAAACTTTACCAAGTTTTCCTTCTTCGATCATTTTCTTAGCGATACGAGTCTGTGGGTTGTAGATAGAACTGATCTGAATAGCCAGTTTCTTTCCATATTTTTTCTGTGCATCATAAAGAATCTTAGCGTCTGCATAGCTTGCTGACATTGGTTTCTCTGAATAGCAGTCAAATCCTGCTGCCATAACAGCTGTTGCTACTGATGTATGAAGGTTGTTATGTACACAAACTTCTACTTCGTCGATGTCATCTCTCTTGAGCATCTCACGGAAATCCTGGTACAGATTTTCCTCTGGAATACCATACTGTTTTCCAAATGCTTCCAATTTGTCTTTGTCGATTTCTGCTGCAGCTACAACAGTAAGTGCCTGTCCCTGTTTTTTCAGGTTGTTGATAACTGTCATATGTCTGTGAGAAATCATACCTGTTCCGATAATTGCAATTCTAATCTCTTTCATTATTATAGTTCTCCTTCTTTATTTTAATGAAATATTGTTATTTCTCTACCATCCTAAGATTTTCAGATATTCACGGCTTCTTCTTGCACATTCCAATGGATCCATTTCGTAATGCTCATCCTGCTCTACGATAACCCAGTTTGCATTTGCTTTAATAGAAGCATCTAATACCGGCTCCCAGATCATCTGTCCAAATCCTACTGGACGGAATCCGAAGTATCCTGTATCTCCTTCTTCCTCTTCTGTATCAATACCGATGAGCTTATACATGTTCTTTACTTCACCTTTTTTGATGTAGTCTTTCAAATGTACAACTGGAATACGATCTGTATATTTTTCTACAAATTCCGTTGCCTCTCCTGTTGCTACATCACACCAGCAAGTATCTAACTCTGACATCAGATGGTCATGAGGAATTGCTTCGAACATTGCATCATATCCCCATCTTCCGTCTGGAAGTTTTACAAATTCGAAATCATGGTTGTGATACAAGAATGTCATACCTGCATCATGGATTTTCTTTCCTACTTCGTTAAGAAGAGGTAAGAAGCTCTCAAATCCCTCTGGATTAACCGGACGATATTCCTCTGCCATGTAAGGCATAACAAGATATTTTACACCGATTGTAGAGTAATCTTTCAGAATCTGATCCAGATTCTCCATCATTTCTGCAAATGCAACGTGCGCACTGATTGGTACAAGTCCTACTTCATCCAGAATTGCTTTTACATTCTCTGGTTCCAGACCATACAGTCCTGCGAGTTCTACACCGTCATATCCCATATCTTTGATTTTCTGCATCACATCCTTGAAATTTTCCGGAGTGTTTTCCAGAAGATCTCTTAACCCATAAACCTGTATTCCAACTGGAAGTTTGTTAGCCATTTTTATTTCCTCTCTTTCTTTTTACTCGGCAGTTCTTTTGAACTTCTCTTCGTTTTATATTTACAGTTTAGCACTTCTCCAATCATGAAACTTCTTCGTAATTATTCAAAAAACAGTTAATTTTTTGCATTTTTATTTTTTTAATTTCAGAAAAAACGTTTTACAGCAAAATTTCATGTACAATTTTTGTTCTTGACAATAATATTTATCTTTCTTGTTTTTAGCTCTTCTGATTACAGAAAAAAGCAAATGGTCTGAATGCTTTTCGCATCCAGACCATTTGCTTTTATTCTTTTTATTCTTCTGTTTCCCCTGTATGTTTCGGCAAGAACAAGCTGAGAAGTAATGATACCACAAATACTCCTGCAACTGCATTTCCATTAAAGATATCACCTACTGCTGCCGGGAATGCAGCAAAGAAGTTTCCATCTGTCTGAGTTAAACCAACACCAACACAGAATGCAAGTGATACAATGATCATTGTTCTGTTGTTGAATTCGCAATCCTTCATCATCTTCACACCTTCATACATGATAGATCCGAACATCATAACTGTACATCCGCCAAGTACTGCCTGTGGAAGTGAGTTAAAGAATGCTCCAAGTGGTGGGAATAATGATGCTAAAATCAAAATAATTGCTCCCATTAAGATTGTAAAACGGTTAATAACGCCTGTCATTGTTACCAATCCGACATTCTGGCTGAAAGATGTAAGCGGAAGACATCCAAAGCATCCTGAAATCGCACTTGAAAATCCATCAACTGCAAGAGACCCCTGCAATTCTTCCATTTTTAAATCTCTGTCCAATGCACCTTTTGCTATTGCTGTTGTTGCACCTGTTGTCTCCGCAGCAGATACAAGGAACACGATTGCAATTGTAAAGAATGCACCAAGATTAAATACCGGCTTGTGGCTTGTGAAGAACACAAGTCTTGGAATACTTACAAATCCAACCTCTTCAATTGTTTTTGCAATTCCTGAAAAGTCGATCATCGGAGCAATTCCTGTAACCGTAAAAATTGCAGATAATATGTAACCTCCAATTAATCCTACCAAAACGTTCAAGTTCTTATACACACCTTTTAATAAGTAACTAGATACCAGACAAATCAGTAATGTTACAGCTCCGATAAATAAATGGTACCATGCACCGAATGTTTCTGAGCCGCTTCCACCTCCCCATGAGTTCATTCCAACAGGAAGCAAAGACAATCCGATTGCAACTACTACGCAGGCAGATACGATTGGTGTCAGATATTTTTTCCAATACTGTGCACTGAGTCCGACCAAACCTTCAAAAATACCACCGAGGATAACTGCTCCAACCATACCTTCATATCCAAGATCAGGATTCGTACAGATCATTAACAGGCTTCCAAGGAATGTAAAACTAACTCCCATAACGATTGGCAGTTTGGAACCGATTTTCCATATCGGATATAACTGTAAACAAGTACCTATACCAGCTACAAACATTGCACACTGCAATAATCTTGTAATCTCTACCGCAGTCAGATGATCTCCTGTCCCCCTCACAAGAGCTGCACTACATACAATCAATACAGGTGCTAAGTTCGATACAAACATAGCCAATACATGCTGCAATCCAAACGGAATTGCTTTATTAAGTGGAACTCGTCCGTTTAACTTGTAAATATTCTCTTCACTTACTGTGGTGATATTTTCCTCTTTATTAACTTTCATACCAAATACCTTTTTCTTTCATAAACTTTTTTCTAAATTGCATCCGCCTCTTCATTTTTTCCGAGTCTTCGCAACATTGTCTTTTTCACCGCTCTTAGTATATTCTCATATCCTGTACATCTACACAAATGTCCTGACATTAATTTTCGTATTTCATCATCAGAAAACTCTCTTTTTGCATTTAAAATTTCAGTTGCACTCATAATACATCCTGGTGTACAGAATCCACACTGCACAGCTGCTTCATCTATAAATGCCTGCTGAATGTCAGATAATTCGCCATTCGGTCCTGCAAGACCTTCTAATGTAAGAATTTCTTTTCCTTCAGCCCAGACTGCCAGATAAATGCAAGAGTTAAAGCATTCGCCGTCAATAATAACATTACATGCTCCACACTCCCCTACTTCGCATCCTTTTTTTACACTGGTCATTCGAAAATCATCTCGAAGTACGTCCGTAAGCGAAGCACGGACATCGATCATCTTCTCAACTTTTTTTTCATTGATCGTACAAGAAAGTAATTTATACTGCTTACTCATCTATCTCACCTCCTGCCAGTCGAATTGATTCTGTCAAAGCTCTCTTAGCAAGAACAACTGCAATATGCTGTCGGAAATCCTTAGCAGCTCTCCAACTGTCTCGTGGATTAATGTCTTCTAATACAGCTTTTGCAAATTCTTCAACAACTTCTTTTGTTACTGGTTTTCCCTTTGCAACCTGCTCTGCTGATGGTGCTCTCATTGGCACTGGACCCGCAACACCATATGCAATTCTGACATCCTCAATTGTTTTTTTATCTTCGGACAGTTTTACATTAACCGAACAACCTGTAGTTGCAATATCCATGGCATTTCTCATAGCATATTTAATATAATGTCCAGAATAACCTTCATATGATTCTTTCGGTATAATAATTGCTGTCTGAATTTCTGCTGGTTTCAGGTCTACAACTCCTGCTTTTATGTAAAAATCTTTAATCGGTATTCTACGTACACCTTCCGGTCCTGTTATCTCTACCACAGCATCCCACGCATGAAGTGTTGATGCTGAATCCGCAGAAGTTACACCATTACATGTATTTCCACCGATTGTTCCAATATTTCGGATTTGTGGTCCTCCTACCATATCAACTGCTTCCCCAAGTACATTGATATGTTTCTGAATAATCGGATCTTTTGTAATATGTGAAAAGCTGGTAAGCGAACCGATACGAATTGCACCGTCTTCTTCGTATGAAACTCCTCTCATTTCATCGATCATATAAATGCTGACCAGCTCTTTTCCTGCTCTTTTTCCTTCTCTCATCTGCACAAGTACATCGCTTCCCCCTGCAATGATCTGTGCTTCTGGATGTTCCTGTAAAAGTATGATCGCATCTTCTACATTTTCTGCTTCATATAACGCTTTAATATCGTACATAATCATTCGCCCCCTTCTATCATATGTTCTTCTTTTAATTTACGGAAGAGATTATGTGGATTTACCGGTGCATCATTTACAAATACGCCTGTTGCATGGTATACCGCATTACGGATTGCCGGTGCAATAGAACATGTAGGCGGCTCTCCTAATGATTTTGTTCCAAATGCACTTGTAGGCTCTGGATTTTCAACAAAATATGCTCGTAAATTTGGATGATCCATAAATGTTGATAATTTGTAATCCAATAAGTTATTATTCAATGCTCTTCCTGTCTTTGGATCAAACAACAGTTTTTCTGACAATCCAAAGCCAATTCCCATACTCATACCACCATGTACCTGTGCCTCAGCCAATGCAGGGTTGATAAGTGTTCCTGCATCATGTACATTTACCAGGTCAAGCAATTTAACCTTGCACATTGGAATATCTACTTCTACTTCTGCAAATGTACATCCAAATGAATATGCATTGGATTTAATCTGTGCTGTACTCTCTGCTGACAGATGCTGACTGTGATTTAAGCTATACAAAGCTTCTGTTGACAATTCTCCTAGAGACATCAGTTCTCTTTTGTCTGTCACACGTACAATCTTACCATCAATAATATCTAAGTTATATTCCGGCATACGTGTCAGCTCATGTGCATATTTCAAAATGTGTTCTTTCAAAAGTGATGCTGTCTGACGAATTGCAAATCCTGCTGTATATGTCTGACGTGATGCATAAGCTCCTGTTCCAAATGGAGTTATATCTGTGTCCTGACATGAAACAACGTGTACCATGTCCATTGGAACTCCAAGCACATCTGCTGTCATCTGAGCGTATGCTGTATCAGCACCCTGTCCGATCTCAGTTTCTCCAAGCTGTACCTGAAGGGAACCATCCTGGTTAAGTACCATTCTACAAGAAGAAGTTTCAAGAGATATCGGCCATACTGCTGTGTTGTACCAGAACACTGCCATTCCGACTCCTCTTCTTACATCACCAGTCTGATTCTTATATTCTTCGTATTTTCTCTTGAAATCTGTAGCTTCCATACCTTTATCAATACACTGATTAAATGTATCAGAATACAATTCATTTTTAGAAAATGCATCTACAAATCCAACCGGCATCAGATTTTTACGTCTGAATTCTATTGGATCCATATTCAATTTCGCTGCTACTTCCTCTGTGTGACATTCCACTGCCCACATTGCCTGTGGAATTCCATAACCACGCATAGCACCTGCTACTGATTTGTTTGTAAATACAGTATAGGCGTCTGCCTCTACATTGTCACATGGATAAAGCTGTGGAAATGCTCCGACTCCTTTGGCGCAAATACTATGTCCATGAGATGCATATGCACCCTGATCAGAAAATGCTTCTAGCTTACGTGCCGCAAACGTTCCGTCCGGTCTTACCCATGAAACAATGTGGCTATGAATTGCATGACGTACACGAGTTGATACGAAAGTTTCTTCTCTTGGAACATCTAATTTTACTAAATGACCGCCAACCTGCAAACATAACCATGCACACAATGGCTCGTACAATACATCCTGTTTGTTACCGAATCCACCGCCAATATATGGTTTGATAATACGGATCTTACCCCAGTCTATTCCTAATGCCTGACCACAGACACGACGAACGATATGTGGAATCTGTGTTGAGCTAACAATTTTGATTCGATCAGCTTCCTTCTCAGCATAACAAATAAAGTTTTCAATATGACAATGCTGTACCGTTGGTGTGCTATACCATCCCTCTACTTTGATCAAACCAGGTTCTTTGATTGCTTCCTCATAATTTCCTTTACGGATTGTTGTATGTTTTAAAATATTATTCGGATAGTTCTCATGTAACTGTGGTGCTCCATCCTTCATTGCTTCATGAACGTCCAGTACAAATGGATATTCTTCATATTCTACTTTAATAACACGAAGTGCCTGTGCTGCTGAAACTTCATCTTCTGCAATAACTGCTGCTATATCATCCCCATAAAATCTTACCCTGTCTGTTAACACCAATCTGTCCGCTACATCCTGATGCGATTCATCCGTTGACCATGGATGTCCGGCTGTCGGGAAATAATGTTTTTCTTTTAAATCAAAACATGTACAGACCTTTACTACTCCCGGAATTTTTTCAGCCTCTGTTGTATCAATAGAAATAACCTTTCCATTTGCAATTGTTGAATGCAAAATACGTGCAACATACGCACCTTTGTCACACAAATCGTCCGTATATCGTGTACGTCCGATTACTTTATCATATGCATCGACACGAGTTACTTTTTTACCTACATACATTTTTCTTCCTCCCTTTTATCCTTTTATTTTTACCGCACTCTACGATGTGTTTAAAAAACATTTTCTCCGTTAACATAATATTCAAGTTCTTTTTTCATAATCATATATTGCGATTTCGTAATGACTATCTTGCCCTTGTTCAATTGTATTAGATTTACTTCTTCTAATTTCTTAATATTACGGTTTAATGTCTTCATAGATATGCCAACTTCTTCCGAGATTCTTGTTCTTGTCTGTTTTAATTCAAGTTTTTCCGGTAATGGCTGCTTTTGTTCATATTTTCGAACTAAATGTACCATCAACCGGTCTTTTCCTTCCATAAACAAATACCTTCTTGCCTCTGCAGTCTGCATAACTAACCGCTTCATATTTTCCTGTGTCCGCATATATAATGCATCTACATCCATATGCATCCATTCCATATAATACACACAAGGAATTGCAAGCAATCGACACTTTGTAGATGATAAAATGTCAATTCTATAATTATCCATTCCTGCAAAACACTCGATTTCTCCAAAGAAATCTCCCGGTCCAAAATCTTTAAAGTAATAAGACTTCTCATTCATCGGCCATTCTATTCCGGTTACTTTACCAGATAAAACGATATATATATATTTACACTCTTCTCCAGCTTTAATAAATGTCTGATCAGCTTCTATTTCCACAACTGACATATAATACTTTACTTCTTCCGTACAATTACGAAAAAGAACATTCATGTATTCTCGTTTTTTGGATGGTAACCCCTTAAAAATTTCCACGCTTTGCTCCTCCTTTTGATATATTATATTTTGAAATGAAAAGTCATTAAAAGGTCAAGTGACTATTTTTCTTTGCTTTTTTTATTTCTAGCGAAATGTACAATTTTGCACGATTAATATAGATTTATTATAATCTTTTTTAGTACTTTTTACTATAATAATTTTTTACATGCATTGGGAAAATCAAATATCATAATGTAACTTACCCGATTTTTTGGACAAAAAAAACACGTTTAAGAATTATTCTCAAACGTGTTATCTATCTCTTTTCTTATTCTATTTCACATGTACCTTCAAAACTGCATACAAAGTTTTTTTCATCCATCTTGTTCCTATCACCTGTTCTGGTTATGCCCTCGACCTATTAGTAACAGTCAGCTCCATGTGTTACCACACTTCCACCTCTGCCCTATCTACCTCGTCGTCTTCAAGGGGTCTTACTAACTTGACGTTATGG
>NZ_RBZR01000036.1:0-24431 GCF_003628495.1 Ruminococcus sp. B05
TGTTTACTAAAAATCAGTTTCATCAAGCAATGAAACACGCCAAAGTAAACAATTTAAGTACCGTTACTTATGAGCAAGTATTGTCTATTTTTAATAGTTATCTATTATTTAACGGGAGGAAATAATTAAACTATGTTTTGAACCATGAATTAAATAAAAATGACTCTCAATTATTGGAAGTCAATTTATTAAACCAATTAAAGCTTGCAAAACGTGTAAATCTTTTTGATTATTCTTTTATTAAAATTATAAAAGATTTAGTTATGATACTATTTAACACTTATATTGACAAGAAAGAGGTGAAAGCAATGTTAACTGTTTTTAGAATTTTGTTTGGTAAAAATGCAAAAGTTGGTAATCTTTCTCTACGTATTAATATCATGCAGAGAGAAAATGTTCAACTTTTTGTGTCCAAAGTATTGACATAGGTCCAAACAAACCAGAGTTATATGGAAGGATGAGAAAACATGCAACAAAAAAATAAGTATATAAGAATTCAAGAGTTCTTGAAGCAGAATAAATTTCCTAATTATAGAATGAAACAAATTACAAATGCTATATTCCCAGGGAGAATAAATAATTTCAACGAAATAACGGTTCTTCCTAAATCACTAAGAGATATGTTAATTGAGGAGTTTGGAGAATCGATTTTAAATATTGTTCCTTTAAAAGCACAACAATCTACACAAGTTTCAAAAGTCTTATTTGGAATTTCAGGAGACGAAAAAATAGAAACGGTAAATATGAAATATAAAGCTGGTTGGGAGTCATTTTGTATATCATCGCAGTGCGGTTGTAATTTTGGTTGTAAATTTTGTGCAACTGGAGATATAGGTTTAAAACGTAACTTAACTTCAGATGAAATTACTGACCAGATTTTGTACTTTCACTTACAAGGGCATTCAATTGACAGTATTTCTTTTATGGGAATGGGAGAAGCATTAGCGAATGTACAAGTTTTTGATGCTTTAAATGTACTTACAGATCCTGCGTTGTTTGCTTTAAGTCCGCGTAGGTTATCTATATCCACTATAGGAATTATTCCAAACATTAAAAAATTGACTCAAAACTATCCGCAGGTCAACCTGACATTTTCATTACATTCTCCTTTTAATGAACAGCGAAGTGAGTTAATGCCAATTAATGAACGCTACCCATTATCAGATGTGATGGATACATTAGATGAGCATATACGAGTAACCTCAAGAAAAGTTTATATTGCTTATATTATGTTGCACGGAGTTAATGATTCTATTGAACATGCGAAAGAAGTCGTAAACCTTTTAAGAGGTAGATATAGGAGTGGGAACTTGTATCATGTGAACATCATTAGATATAACCCGACTGTTAGTTCACGGATGCGGTTTGAAGAAGCAAATGAGAAATGTCTTGTCAACTTTTATAAAGAATTAAAGTCAGCAGGAATTAAAGTTACCATTAGAAGTCAATTTGGCATTGATATAGACGCTGCTTGCGGTCAATTGTATGGAAACTATCAAAAAACCAATAGCCAGTAACTTGAGGTGAGAGTGATGTTTAGAACGTGGGAAGTACCCTAATAATTTATTTAGTAACGATAAATAAACTTATTAGGATATTTATGATAAAAGGAATCTTAGAAAGAAAAATAGGCATCACTCAAGTGGAGCTAAAAAGTCGTTTGTAAAAATTGAAACTGCAATTAAATTATTGAATGTGAAAAATCAGCTTATCCCCATTAGGCGAAATGTGCCTGGCTGCCTTCGCAGGAGCAAGCGATATAAAAAGAGTAGATATAAAACTTCGAGTTGTCCCGCTGGTTCAATATGTTTTAGATAAAGCAAAAGAGAACACATCATACTGTCCTAAAAAAGTGAAAGTGAAGATTATCCATGATCCTGCTCCAAATGCATTTGCTCTAGGTAGGCAAACACTATGCATAACTGACGGATTGCTTTTACTCTCCGATGATATGATACTTGGAATTCTCGCCCATGAGATCGGACATCTCTCATACGGACATACTGTTATCCAATTATTGATTGGCGGGGGCAATATATTTATATCCGGGTGCCTCCTGTTAATCAAAATATCCTACTGGATTTTTTCTGCAATCATGGGGCTGTTCGCAATATGCTCTCGTAGTGGTGTAATGGGTATAATTACCGCAGTTTTCGCAGGAATATCAACAGCACTTTCTTGGTTATGGGTAAAGTTCTGTATGCTTTTTCTGATGTGGTCTATGAGACAAAATGAGTATCTGGCTGATGAATTTGCTTATAAAATTGGTTTTGGTCTTGAATTAGCGACGGTATTAGACCAACATATCTCAGATGTTCCGCATGATGGTTTTCTCAGTGCAATATACTCAACTCATCCATGCAACGATGATAGGGTTGCAGCATTGCAAAATTTAGGTGTACCCTATTCTCGATACTAAATTCATAATCTCACAAATTGGCAAGCAGTGTAAACCTGTACAGGTTCACTCATTTTCTCGATTTTCCCTTCGGTGCAATCTTCGCAAATTTGCTTGTTGGGGAAGCATCCCCAATCCCCTTTGAACATCATCTGCCGATGATGGCTACACGATTTTCAATCGTTTCTCAAAGAACAGTAGAATAAAAATTTGCCCATGGTTGAAAGCACCGAAATCGAAAAGCAAAAAAGCAGCCACGATCCGCACCCTTTGGGGAGTGCAGACCGTGGCTTTTTGCTTTAACGGAAGTTCTTCTTTTCCTCTTTCTCTTTCTCTTTTTCCTGCTCTTTCTGCCTGTCGATATTCAAAATCGTTTCAACCGTCCGTTTGGCAATCAGCAGTTCTTCTTTCTCTTTTCTGATCTGACGGTACTCAGCGTAGTCCTGCTTTTTCTGGACTGCCAGCTGATGAAACTCCTCATACAATGATTGCATGGACGGGAGCTTTGTAATCTGCAATTCATCAAAGGCTTGCTTCGCCGCTTTATGAATTGTGATTTCCTGACGGTGTTCTTCAAAGAATTTTTTGCTATATCCAGACTTGCGGTACTCGATATAAATTTGCCTTGTGTTGCGATAATTTTTGATGTGCTGCTGCAACGCCTGAACCTCAACCATACGTTTCTCTGCGACCTTGATAGAATCAGAAAGCGCATCGAACCGGGCAGACAGATTTTCAATATGAGCAGTCAGATCGTCGTAGTTGCCCAAGCCTTTTTCTTTCAGTAGGATTACCGTTCGGGCAGCTTCTTTTCGGTTGAACTTCTTCGCCCACTTTTCATAACCGACCGTCTTGCCCTCGGCCATCTTTGCCTGAATATCAATCAGCATCTGGAACTGCTTCGGGGCAGGAGCCTTGGCAGAGCCGCCTTTTGATTTGTGCAGGTTCTTGCCGGAGATAACCGCTTGAATTTCCTCTTTGCTATATCCTTCGCCCAGGGAACGCAGCCGAATGAAACGCTTCTGATTCTCGCCCTTGAACGCAGGCTGCTTTCCATCCTTGAACTCAAATCCCATGTCAGCCAGAGCCTGAACAAAGCCATCAAAGCTCTTTGGTTTCTGCTTCAGCACCGCATCAATCGCATCACATAATTCGTCACGCTGGGTACGCTTCTTGGGATAAACAGTTCTTTTCTGGCGCTCCCGATACGGCTTCGGTGTAATAATGGACAGCCCGTGTTCCAGGCAAACCATATCACTGAGTCTTTGCACCGCCAGACCGGAAAGAAAGAAGTTTTTGAATTTCCGTGTGGCATCCAGCGAGGTCGAATTATAAATGATATGATTGTGAATGTGGGATTTGTCGATGTGGGTCGCAACGATGAAAGCGTGTTTTCCCTTTGTCCATCGCATCGCTGTTTCATAGCCGACTTGGTTCGCTTCTTCCGGGGTGATTTCTCCCGGCTTAAAGGACTGGCGTATCTGGTATGCGATGATATTGTTCTTCTGCTGTCTGCCGGTAATATGCTGATACTGCCGTTTGGAAAGCAGAAATTCCTCATCTGCTGTCTTTGGATCACACTCATAGGAACTGATAAATTCGCCATCATTGGTTTTTGCGGCATTTTGTGAGTAGTCGGTTCTGTCTGCCAAACATTGAGCGACCGTCTTTCCCTTATTCACATGGAGTGCAATCAATCTTGTCGCTGCCATTCCCATCACTTCCTTCCCAAAAAGAAAAAGCCACCGGTCGGTGACTTTTCTCTGATATTATCTTATGACCTGATAAATGCTCCCAGACTTTCTCCAATATTCTCGACTTTCATAACAGCCCAGACGAGCAAGAACACCGCTGCTATTGTCGCAATTCCAAGAACCACAAGAATAAGCAGGGACTGCCACAAAGCCTTTACAATGCAGTAAATCGCAGATCCGCCAATGACCAAGAGCAATAAACCAATTACATAGGACACAACATTTGTAAGCAGATTTCCAAGAATGCAAATCACTTTTACAACGAACAGCACCGGCAGTGCCAATATCTTCAATACCAGCTTCATAGGCTCAACCCCTTTCTTTTAATTATATTGTACAAGGGTATCTGCCATAACGCAATGATGTCAACCCTTATGTAAAAGCCGCAGCCGAAACTGCGACTTCCCAACAAGTTGTCGGATTACTGGATTGAGGACAGGCGAACAAGAACTTCTCTCATGTCCGTCCAGATCTCCTCCAGCCGTTTTTGCAAATCCTCAATGTCAGCACGATAGATGCTGCCTGTTTCGTTCGCTCGCTTTGCGTACTGGTTCAGGTTGTTGGAGCAGATTCGCAGGAGCGAAACCAGGGCTTTCACATCCTGCAAATCCAGTCTGATACAGTAACCATCCAGAGCCATTTTCCGCAGATAGGCTCCCATGCTGCGGATGCCAAGCTCGTCCATCTTCTCATGGATTCGCTCGACCTCCTCCTTGGATGCAAGGAAATGAACATCCTGATCTCGCTTTGCCATTACAACACCTCCTCACGGGTTTCAGAGTATTTTGCAGGCGGGATATGCTCCGCTTTGGATTTCAGATCAGCCAACACAGAAGGACGCTCTGACTCGCTTCTTTCGTCACGATTTTCCACAGAGTCCTCCATATTCAGGGCTGCATCCAGTTCTGCCAGTCGCTGACTTTTGGCTGTCAGCTCTGCTTCCTGCGGGAACGGTTTTCCAACCTCCGCCTTGGCTGCTTCCTGCTGATTGTAGAGATTATTCAACTGCTCATTGGCTCGTTCTAAGCGCTCAAGGATGCCTGCAAGGGCATTGTCCAGTCGGGTGATATTTCCTCGTGCGTCCGTTCCAAGGGCTACTCTGTGGCTCACAGCGCCCTTCAGGGTCACATCGAACTCGTTCCGGAAACTGTCAAACGAAAGCTCCATCTGAAAGCCACGGTAACTGCCAAGAGGAACCGGATCGGCACTTTTCGTGTCCTTACAAGCCGCAAGGAGGATTTCACCGGCATCTGCCTTTTCGGTGTAGGCTTTGCCCATGATTTCCATGCCGCAAAAGCCATCGGCAATCTGCGGGTGTGCTTCCACGGTTTTAATATCAGCTTCAAAGCCATGAATATAGCCTGTCTGCTTTTCAATCTCAGCCGGGAAGTATTTCAGAAGCTTATCTTCCATACGGTACTGCTGGCTCTGGTGGTCAGCTTTCAGCACCTTCAGCCTTGCCACATCAATGTCCAAGTCCATCTTTTCCTTGATAAGCGGATTGCCGGCACACAGCGCCTTGATCTCCGCATAGGACAGCGCCTGCTCATCCACATCGTCACAGGAGCGAACCGGTGATTTGGAGGTCATAATCTGAGAAATAAACTTCTGCTTGTTTTCCAAGGTCTGATACAGGTAGGCATCGAAGGTTCCCTCGGTCACATACTGATACACCTGAACCTCTTTGTTCCGGTTGCCCTGACGGATGATACGACCGTTTCTCTGGGTCATATCAGACGGACGCCAACCCACATCCAAGTGGTGAACTGCCACCAATTTGTCCTGGACGTTGGTTCCTGCACCCATCTTTTGCGTACTGCCAAGAAGCACTCGCACCTGCCCGGTACGAACCTTGGCAAAGAGGTCTTTTTTCTTTGCCTCGGTATCTGCATCATGGATAAAGGCAACTTCTTCCGCAGGCACACCGTTTGCAATCAGCTTGGTTTTGACATCATCATAGACATTGAAGGTTCCATCATTTTTCGGTGTGCTAAGGTCGCAGAACACCAACTGGGTCAATTTGTCAGCCTGACCGTCCTGCCAGATACGCAGGATATTTCCCACGCAGGCATTGAGCTTGCTGTCAGGGTCATCGGGTAACAGGGTGTTCATTAGCCGCTGATCCAGTCCCAATTTTCGTCCGTCGCTGGTAATCTTGAGCATATTATCGACGGACGGGTCTACAATACCGGCATGAACATCTGCTGCTCTCTCTGAAAGGGAAGCCACCATATCCTTCTGGTACTCAGAGGGCTGAACCACAACCGTTTCAAACTTTGCTTCGGGAACAGGGAGATGCAACTGGTCAGAGGTCTTGATGTCGGCAACCTCCTTGAACATATTCATCAGTTCAGGCAGGTTGAAGAACTTCGCAAATCGGGTTCTGGCACGATAGCCGGTTCCCTCCGGTGCAAGCTCAATCGCAGTTGTTGTTTCTCCGAAGGTCGATGCCCAGGAATCAAAATGGGTCAGGTTCTTTTGCTGGAGCGTACTGTACTGGAGATAGCGCATGACCGTATAAAGCTCGGTCATCGAGTTACTTACTGGAGTACCGGTTGCAAAGATCACACCACGCCCGCCGGTCAGCTCATCCATATAGCGGCACTTCATAAACATATCCGAAGATTTCTGGGCTTCGGAGGTGGACAGACCTGCCACATTTCGCATTTTTGTGTAGAGGAACAAATTCTTGAACGCATGGCTTTCGTCCACAAACAGCCGGTCTACACCCAACTGCTCAAAGGTAATGACATCATCTTTCTTGTCAGCGGCAAGGAGCTTGTCCAGTCTGGCTTCCAATGATTTTCGTGTTTTCTCCATCTGCTTGATCGTGAAGTTTTCGCCACGCTGCCATTTCAGCTCCGCAATCGCACCCTCGATCTCATCAATCTGCTCCCGCAGCTGCCGTTCCTGTCGTTCGGCAGAAAGCGGGATTTTTTCAAACTGGCTGTGACCGATGATGACTGCATCATAGTCACCCGTTGCGATACGAGCGCAGAACTTCTTACGGTTTGCTGTTTCAAAATCCTTCTTGGTGGCAACAAGGAGCTTGGCACTCGGATAGAGGTGCAGGAACTCGTTTGCCCACTGTAAGGTCAAGTGATTCGGCACAACGAACAGGGATTTCTGGCTCAATCCAAGCCGTTTACTCTCCATAGCCGATGCAGCCATCTCGAAGGTCTTGCCCGCACCAACTTCGTGTGCAAGCAGCGTATTTCCACCATATAGCACATGAGCGATAGCATTTCTCTGGTGTTCACGGAGGGTAATATCCGGGTTCATGCCGCCGAAACGGATATGAGAGCCATCATACTCACGAGGTCTGGTGGAGTTAAAAAGTTCGTTGTACTTGGTGGAAAGGGTTTCTCGTCTGTGCGGATCTCTCCAAATCCAATCTCGGAACGCATCCTTGATTGCCTGCTGTTTCTGCTGTGCCAGGGTAGTTTCTTTTTTATTGAGGACACGCTTCTGCTTACCATCTGCATCTTCAATCGTATCATAGATACGAATATCCTTCAGATTCAGCGTTTCCTCCAGAATCCGATATGCGTTGGCTCGCTCTGTACCGTAGGTGACATACGCCGCCACATCGTTGTAGTTGGGAGAACTCTTACCGTTGATGCGCCACTCTGCGGTCAGCTCGGAGAACTTGACCTCAATGGAACGGCGCAAGTAATACGGCGTTTCAAAGGTTTCCTCCATGAACTGCTGAATATAATCGGCATCAATCCATGTTGCACCCAAACGCACATCAATCTCGGACGCATCCAAGTCCTTCGGCTGTGCTTTCTGCAAGGCTTCCACATTGATGTGGAAGGAAGAATCCCTGTCTGCCGCCATCTGTGCGACACGCAGCTTGCTTCTTACATCACCGGAAAGGTAATCATCGGCAGTCTGCCATCCAACTTCCACAGCATCGGGAGCCATCGGGTCTTTGAAGATCACCCCTCGAAGCTCTGCCTGAATCGCATCGTATTCTCCAGGTGTTCCAAGCAGCTGTGCCATAAACGGCAAATCCACCTTGCCACGCTCACCGATAGAGATTGCCAGAGCTTCGGACGGCGTATCCACGCTCGTCACTCTGCGTTCCGGCTTGATGGTTCGCTTGGTGAACATATCCGCCTTGCTTTTCAGATTGCCGTCCTCATCCACATTTTCCAGAGAACACAGGAGATAGTAGGAGGAATCGTCAGCAAATGCCTGACCATTGGCTCGATTATTGATAAGCCCGTTCTTTGCGGCAAACGCATCGTAGGCATCATTCAGTTCTGCCTGTTTCTGAGTAATCATTTCATCCGGGTAATCCTCAAGCTGATATTCGATCAGCTCGTTGACGATACCACGAAGTTCCACCATGCCCATCACACGGTCTTTTGCTTTCTCATTCAGGTCTACACGGCGCATCAGGGAGTTTTCACGGAAGTACACATTGCCATCCACCACGGTATAAGAGAAATTCTTTACATCCGGGGTTGCAGGAATGGTTTCGATTTCCTTACCCTTGTCAGCTTCGGGAAGCTCCACAGCCTGATAGGTTCCTTGGATGTGGGAAACTGCTTCTTTCAGAAGTTCGGACAGTTCCATGCCCTCAATGGGACGCACTGTAATGTCCATGCCGTAGGCGGTACTTTCTTCCACCGTATCGCCCAGAACCATTTCAGGATGAGCGACAAAGTAGCTGTTCATGGTGTGTCCTTCTTCGGTGCGGTCAAGGTTTACCCATTCCGGTACAATGTCAATCGGATGGTCACGCTTTTGCAGGAACAGGATGTCGGACACGACTTCCGTGCCTGCGTTTTTCTTAAAGGCATCGTTTGGCAGACGGATTGCACCAAGCAGTTCCGCCCTCTGCGCCATATATCGCCTTGCGTCAGAGTTCTTGGAATCCATGGTGTAACGGCTTGTCACAAAAGCGACCACACCACCGGGACGAACCTGATCCAAAGCCTTGGCAAAGAAATAGTTGTGAATGGAGAATCCCAGCTTGTCATACGGCTTGTCGGACACTTTGTAGTTGCCGAAAGGGACATTACCCACAGCCAGATCGTAAAAGTCTCGGCGGTCTGTCGTTTCAAAACCGGCTACTTTGATTTCTGCGTTGGGATAGAGCTTCTGAGCAATTCTGCCGGTGATGGAATCCAGTTCCACACCATACAAACGGCTGCTCTGCATTTCAGGAGGGAGCATACCAAAGAAGTTGCCGATACCCATAGCAGGCTCCAGAATATTTCCTGTTTCAAAGCCCATCTGTCCGACCGCATCGTAGATGGAGCGAATGACCGTAGGGCTGGTGTAATGTGCGTTCAGGGTGGAAGCTCTTGCCGCAGCATATTCATCTTCGGAAAGCAGGTTTTTCAGTGTCTGATACTCCTTCGCCCAATTTCCCTTGTCCGGGTCAAAGGCATCTGCCAGACCGCCCCAACCGACATAATTCGACAAAATCTCCTGTTCTTCGGTAGTGGCGTTCCTGTTCTCGCTTTCCAGTTTGAACAGAGTTTCAATGGCTGCGATGTTTCTTGCGAATTTCTGCTTCGGTCCACCTTCACCGATGTTGTCATCCGTGATGTGGAAGTTCACCGCAGGAACAGGTGGGATTTCTCTGGTGGTGATGGACTGCTCAAGCTGAGCGATAATGTCCATGACTTCGGCATTCTGCCATCCGTCCACCTGGGCATAATCCTGAATGATGGTGTCCTTTCCATCTACGCACTGTACGAAGTCCAGACTACCCGGCAGATCTCTGGTATTCATTGCACCCAGGGCTTTTCTCTGCGTGTCAGGAAGTGCATAGTAGGCTCGCAGGGCATCATCAAAGGAACTGTATTCCTTGATGTCCAGCGCACCCCGCTTCTGAATGTCCTCGGCAACATAAAAATGATCGATGAAGTGTTCCGGTTCCTGCTGTTCGGGTTCCGCACTGGCTCTGACCTGTGCGTGTGCCTTTTCGTCAGGGTAGTCCCCATAGATACGGATGCACTTATGCTCCTGCTGATCGTAAACGGCAGCACCATCGTACTTGAATCCGTCATCCTCCATGGTTCCGTCCACATAGCCCTGGGCAGCTTTTTCCGCTTCTTCCAGAGTGTAGTAGTCCAGTTTATCATCGAAGCCGTTTTCAAAGTGATGGTAGGCGGCAACCAGATAGCGGGGAGCCATGCGCTCCTCGTAGCTGTTAATCATCTCAGGTGTCAGCCATTCTGGTTTGTCGGGAATCATTTCATACAGCTCACGCATCTTGGCAATCTGTGCATGGCGGTTGCCTGCCCACAGATGCTTTTCGCTGTGCTGTCCTGCACCAAGGAAGTATTCGCAGTCCATACGCAGACGGTCTAACAGCTGATACTCAGGGGTGTAGTCCCTCGGTTCGGTTTTGCCCAGAAAATCCTCTGTAACGGGCTTTTCTTCGGTTTGGGCATCAACCCTTACCGCATGGTTTCTTTCGTCCTGAGAGAGCATACGCTCGAAATTCTCACGATTCTCGGCACGGAAGATGGGATAAGCAAGCGTAGGGTCACGCAGCTGAACTTCTCTGTCCGTGATCTGCTCCACACGGAAAGCTGTATCGTCCAGATATACCGTGTCACCGACCTGATAATTCCATTTCGGTTCCTCGGAAGCAGATGCTTCCACAACTTCGGCAGGCTCTGCCACAGGCGCTTCTGGCTGAACCGACTCCATCGCAGCTACGGACTGACGAACTTCCTCCAAATAGTCATTGGCAAGCCATTCGTCCGTGAAGTATTCCGTAACGCCTTCCGGGTCTACATAGTAGTCATCGGTCTGATTATCCCAGATCGCATACTCGCCATCCTCGGTATCAATCACTGCGAAACGGTCATAAACATCTTCCAACGGATCAGTTTTAGCTTCTTCGATAGCCTGTCGTTCCGCTTCTTCCTCCGGGCTGAGGTAGCGTCCCTTTCGTATCAGACCGTCGATTCTCTGCACCACCTGCGCCCAGGACATCTGCAATTTATCGCAACCGCTCTTGGTGTAAGCAACACCCTTGGCATCGTGATCCTGACCGCTGTGCGTTGCACCAGAGCAGGCATGGGAATGACCACCGGTTCCGTATTCATGCTTCAGGAAGTCCATCTTTTCCTTGGCAGAATGATTCTCCTGCCAGTAGTTATAAATACGGGCTTTACCACCGGAAAAGCCGCTTCCACGGGTCAAGTCTGCATTGACTTCATCATCCGTAATGAACTGGCGGACAAGGGGCATCTGCATCATATCGGTCTGATACTCACGCAAAGGCATATTCAACTCATACAGCTGTTTCTGAATGAGATTCAGCTTGTGATAGTGAAAACGAAGCAGATCGGGATTTTCCGCAAGGGTTTTTCTAAATTCCGAATACTGCTGTACCAAGGTTGCGTGGAAACGAGGGTCATCCAACTTTTCAGCCAAGTCTGCGGTTTCGTCAGGGAAACCACGAAACGGTTCCTGATGAAGAATTGCCAGATAGTTGCTGGAACGGGCTTCTTCACTCAAATCGTGATAAAGATGCCACAGGGATTCTGCCAACTTCTGACGCTCATATCCGGATGCTTCTACCAGTTCCACATTAGTTGCGAACCGACCATTTTCAAGCAGTTCTCCAATGCGCTCGGCAACCGTTTCCCAAGAAACGATCTGCGCTCTGGGGCTGTCAATGGCAGAGGAACCTTTGGCAAGGTGGATACCGTCCTCGGCATACCACGCACAGATATTCCCGCTATCTTCTTTCAGACCATAGCCGCCGTGATAGACCTGCTTTAAGGTCTGAACGATTTCTTCCAACGGCTTCTGCTTCATATATTCCAGCGCTACGACTTTTCGGGCTTCATCGGTATTGCTACCAAGCAGAAGGAAGTGGTCGATTTCTTCCTGGGCAAAAGAAAAAGCAGAGGGCGTAAAGCTCTCTGCTCGGTCGATAAAACTGATTTGTTCATTTTCGGAGAGGAAAAGGTTCAGACTCAGCTGTTGATAAGCTCCGTCATCACGACTTCCTCCGCCTGTGCTTTCAGGCTGTTCATGTGCTGCACCCACGCCATCTGCTGCGTTTCCTTGTCCGGTGCGGGGCTGTCCTTCAGGTACTGCTCCATCAGAAACTCCACTCTGGCTTTCGCTGTTTCCTCGATCTCCCACAGGTGCGGGAACAGGCTCTCCGTCAGAATCATGTCGTTCAGGAGCATCGGATTGTTCTGTTCCAAAAATGCTCGACGCATCCTGCCGTACTTGCCCAGAGGTTTCTCTCCCTCGTTCTCCAACTGAAGGTTCGGAATCTGATAATCTCCGGCCTGTCTGTAAGTCATCTCGCTCATAATCTGTACTCCTTTCGGTAGCTTTAATCTGCTCATGTTCTCCAATCGCTTTTTCGATTTCCTGAAACATCCTTGTGCTGATGGCATTCACCGCAGTACCAAGGGCATTTACCGTCTGTCTGGTGTTAAAATCAAACACCTTCTGGAAATCCTCATGCTCGAAGTAGTTGTCGGGACTTTCCACGAACCGGCAATACATCGTATAGGATACGCTGTTTGCCACCGCATTTTTGAAAGCTACTTCGATGTTGAGTTCATCATACTCCTCAAGGAAGCTGTTGGCAACGATGTCGAGGAACTGCTTTTTGTAATCGTCCCAATACTCAGCCGCCAGTGCGGATGCAATATCTTCAAGCTGTGCTTCCAGTACCCCGTCAGCGGCAACACCGAAGGTACGCTCCATCGCTTCCATGACATAGGAGCGGTTTTCAGGCGTCACCTCCCACGGTTTCAGTTCCGGGGAAGAACGGCGAACGCCGGTATCCGCCACATCAAACACATAGCGCAGATACGGTTTATCCCTGTTCATCACAAACAGAGCAATGCCGGTAGAGCCACGCTTTACATATCTGCGGTAATTTTCAGCGTTCCAGTCCTCATAGGGCTTGCAAAAGGTCGCATTGGGGCGCTGAGCATAAATCATCACCTGTTCCGGATAGGTGAACTCATAGTTGCGGGACATCGTTCTCAAAAACGAAGTCCAGTTATCTGTGTTCGAGGTGATTTTCCCAATCGTTTCTTTTGCTAATCCGGAATAAAATCGCTCTTTTGCGTTCATTGTATCCCTCCAATCCTATCAATCCGGATAAAGGTTCAGCTTCTCAAAGGCGGCATCGTCCATGGCTGAAACTTTACGGAGAACCGAGTCTGCCAAAGCAAAAAGCTCTGACTCGTCCTCCGAAAGCTGTTCCTTCATCAGTGTCAGTGCTTCACACAGCCCTGACCTTGTGCCAGGGCTGTAAAGCATCATCATGTTCCGCTCATCCTGTGTGAAATCCATCATTCAATCTCCCTTTCCGGGTGGCTCTTGGGCGGCTTATGGGAAACATCCGGCACGGGCTTTTCCTTTAACTGCTCCAACACCGAAGGACGTTCCTCTAATCCGGACGCTTTTCCGTTATTGATGATACCGTCAATCATCCCATAATCATCTTCCATTGCCATCTCTGCGTTTTTCAGGTAGTTTTCGGACTTCATAAAGTTTTCCAGCTTCTGAAACCCAACAGAATCTACATAGTGAAAGGATACCTCACCGACTACCTTTAAGGCTACGATGTCGCTGACCGACATACTGTGACCACGGAAATCATCCGGGTGGTCAATATTGAACTTTACATACAAATCTTCCAGCTGCCGATTCACATCCTCGGACATAGAAATGGAGCCATGATAGACCACCTCGTAACGGTCAATCTCAGGCTCCATTTCTTTCTTCTGAAGGTAGCTGTAATTTGCAAACATGAGCGGGATATTATCGTCTACATCTTCCCGCAGCTGAAGAATCGCATAGGAATCCGTGGGGCTTTCCAGAAAAGCAACCATTCTGTCATCCGGGGTGGTATTTCCGTGAACATCATCCCATTTTTCGTTTTTCATATCCGTGTCCTCCTTATCGTTCAGGCTCTTTGCGTTTGGGAGAGGGACTGGCAGGCGCAGCTTTTTCTGCGGCCTGTGCCAGTTTTTCCATGACCGACTCACGCTTCGGAGAGTCGAGCTTATCCAGCTGACTTTTCAGCACTTTGGCAACCTCAACCGCAGTTTCCTCACGGGCTTCTTCAATGGCTGTATTCAGGAACTCACGATACGGAGCCGTATTACCAGCGGCAAGATCTGCCTTGATTTCTTGGATATGCGCCTGCACATCATCGACCTGATCCATATATTCATAGGGGTCGAAGTTCTCTGCAAAACGGTCGAGCTTAAAAGCAAGCTCAGCGATAGGGTCATTGACCACCACCGCCTGTCTGCCGACTTCAAAAGCCTGCTCCATGACATCCTCATAGAACATTGCCCGCAGTTCCCGGCGCTCCAGCCCGAAGGATTCCAGAATATCCCGGCGGACTTCGAGCATGGACAGTTCAGGGTTATCAACCTGACCGCCATCAATCTCGTTGTAGTTTTCATCCAACAGGGTGTAGTCGTAACCATCTTCGCAGGTCTGCACCGCAAGGATTCTATCCTTTCCGACCTTCCATGCGGCTTCATCGCCCATAATCTCAGGCTCCGGCATATAGCTTGCGCCGTTGCGCTCCATAATTTCTGCAAACTGGCAGATATGAAACACATTGTATCCGATCTGCGTATGATACTCGTCAATGAAGGTGCAGGGCTTCACAACCATTTCATCCGGGTAGTGAATCTGCACACAGCTGCCATCGGGGATATGAAACAAATCCTTATAATGGCTGTCGATAAATCGGATTTCCTTACCATCCGGGTTGTACTCATTTGTCATTTGCGCTTTCCTCCATTTTCAAATTCCATACTGAACTTCGTTTTGCCATCATCTGATACCTCCATAAAGACGGTGGCATCAAAGGTGTTGCCCGTTCTTTCGGACTTGCAATTCTTGAGCTTTACCTTGCCGGAACCAAGCAATTTCTGCGCCGTGGCAGAAGTCATGCTCTTGCCGATGCTCGCAAAGTAGCGATTGTTTTTCCAGAGGGCAAATTTGCAAGCTCTGTTGGAACAGAAAAATGCCTTGGCTTTGTCCTCTACAGCACTGCCGCAGAGCGGGCATTTGCCGATAGAATTGGCTTCTTTCGACATCATAACCTCGGAATCACGGATTACTTCATAGTTCTGAATCAGACCGGCAATCACATCTTTGATCTCGTCCATAAAGTCCTCGCTGGCATATTCGCCTTTCTCAATGAGCAACAATTTTTCTTCCCAATCCGCCGTCATGGATGGGGACTGAATCTGTTCCGGCATGACTGTTACCAGAGCCGTACCCTTGTGGGTCGGAATCAGGTGTTTGGTTTTCTTATCACCCTTACGCTCCAGAAAACCGATGCGAACCAGCTTCTCAATGATACCGGCACGGGTCGCAGGCGTTCCCAAACCTTTGCGCTCCACCTCATCAGGCATTTCGTCCGCACCGGCAGTTTCCATAGCAGAAAGCAGAGTATCCTCGGTAAAGTGTTTAGGGGGAGATGTTTTCCCTTCCTTGATTTCCGTGCCGCTGACGGTCATTTCGTCACCAACGGAAACAGAAGGGAGTGTCTGCACGTTTTCGTCGGATTTTGTCGAATCATTTTTCTGAACCAGAGCTTTCCATCCATCCTGCACAACAGTTTTGCCTTTGGTGGAAAACACGGTACCGCCACAGTCCAGCTCAATAACTGTCTCTGCGTATCGGTGCGGATCGCCAACAGCTACGCACAACCGATTCGAGATCAGTTGCAAAATTGCAAGTTCACCCTTGGGAAGTTCGCTCAGATTGCATTTCTGCAATTCTCTGGTCGGAATGATGGCATGGTGATCTGTGACCTTTTTGTTATTCACAACCTGCTCTGCATGAACTGGTATGTTATCCACATCCTCCACGGGGAATGTGTGGAAAGCCAGCTTTACGAGGTCGGTCAGGCTATGTGCCATATCTTCCGTCAGAAACCTGCTGTCGGTACGGGGATAAGTGACCAGTTTCTTTTCATAGAGGTTCTGCGTGTAGTCCAAGGTCTGCTGTGCCGTGTAGCCAAGCACACGGTTGGCTTCTCTCTGTAAACTGGTCAGGTCATAGAGCGCAGGCGGCTTTTCTGTTTTCTCCTTACATTCAGCTTTCTGAACGATTGCCACCGAACAGCTTTGTTTGACAGCTTCGGCTGCTGCCTTGGTTTTGAAGCGTTCGCTTGCAGCCGTAAAACCATCCAATCCAATCTGAACTGTGTAGAACAGTTCAGGCTTGAATGCGGAAATGGCAGCTTCTCGCATAACAGCCATAGCAAGGGTAGGGGTCATAACACGACCAACATTCAGGGTCTGCCCGTAAAGGGTCGAAAAAAGTCGAGTAGCGTTAATACCAACAATCCAGTCGGCTCGTTCTCGACACAGTGCTGCTTCATACAAAGCATCATATTCCGTTCCAGACCTGAGATTTTCAAAGCCCTCCTTGATTGCTACATCTTCCATCGAGGAAATCCAAAGCCGCTCAAACGGCTTTCTGCACCCGGCTTTGTGGTACACCAACCGAAAGATCAGCTCGCCCTCACGACCGGCATCTGTTGCACACACAAGACTCGCAACATCTTCTCTGGCCATGAGCTTTTTCAGAATCCCAAACTGTTTTTTCGTACCGGCAGAAACCTCATACTGCCAGTCCATCGGGAAGATAGGAAGGTCTGCATAAGCCCATTTGCTGTACTTCGCATCATAGACTTCCGGCTGTGCCAGCTCCACCAAATGCCCTACACACCAGCTGACCACATATCCGTTTCCCTCTAAGTAGCCATCCTCACGCTTGGCAGCACCTAACACTTTGGCAATACTCTGTGCAACCGAAGGCTTTTCAGCCAAAACTAATTTCATTTGCATCTGCTCCTTTCACAAAAAAATAAGCAGCCACACACCGTAGTGCATGACTGCTATGTAAAAAGTTCGGAAAGGATTTTTGCAACCTGATACAATTTTCTGTTCTACAATCTCCGTCATAATAAAAATATCTCCATCATTTCAAAAGAGAATGACGGAGATATTTCACCTTGCTTATTCTTGTAGCAACCAATCGGCTATATCGTGAATTTCGATTCCTTCATAGCTATATTGGGGATGTTTGGTTCTGGCAATAATCATTTTCGGATAAGCGTCTCGAATCTGAAGCAGAGGAGAGCATTCTCTCTCAAATGTTTCCTGCCCGGAAATGTTGTCGCTGACCTGAATATAAATCTTTTCGCTACCTCTCTGAGCAACAAAGTCGATTTCCTTTTGATAGAGCTTGCCGACATAGACATCATATCCACGGCGAAGAAGCTCGATACAAACAACGTTTTCATATACTCTGCCATAGTCTATATTTCTGCTTCCCAGTATTGCATATCGAATACCGCTGTCACACAAATAGAACTTTTCAGAGCTTTCAAGGTATTTCTTACCTCGGATGTCATATCTCTTAATATCATAAAATACAAAAGCATTGCACAAATACTTAATGTACTTGCCGACGGTTACATGATTGGTTGGAGTCTCATTTGCTGTCAGTAGCTGACTGACCTTATTCGGAGAAGTCAGGTTGCTGATATTATCCATAAGGAACTCGCTCAGACGTTGTAAAACCAAAGTGTCCGGGAGAGTATATTTCTGTACCAAATCCCTTGTAACAATCGTTTCGTAGACCTCTTTGATATAGTTTGTTCTGTCTTTTTCGGTTCTATAAGCATAGGAACCTGCTAAACCGCCCTTGATAGCGTACTCATCAAAGAGCTTATCTTTGTCACTAATATCATCATAATACTGGCAATATTCCTGGAAGCTGAAAGGAAACACATGAATTTCAATATAGCGTCCGGTAAACAGAGTTGCCAGATCTGCACTCAACAGGAAAGCATTAGAGCCTGTTACATAGATGTCGTATTTTCCCTTAGAGTACAGGCTATTGATTGCCAACTCAAACTTGGGACACATCTGAACCTCGTCTACAAACAGGTAGTTCGTTTTTCCTTCCTGATAATGTTCTTCCACATAGGCGTGTAAGGCATGGTATTCCTTGATTTCTTCATACGCCAAATCCATGAAGTCGATGAAGATAATATTGATGTTTTCAAAATTGCTTTTCAGATACGCAATATACGCCTGCATCAATTTGGACTTACCAGATCGACGAATGCCCGTGATGATCTTGATGTCAGGAGTACCATTCAGTTCAATGATTCTATCGAGATATTTTGCTCTCGTGATTGTTTTCATATAGTCACCCGCTTTCAAAAATTGAAGTTTTTTCATTTCTCGAAACCGCTTCGCTGTACTTATTATACTGTCTGCTAATAGTATATGCAAGATGTCACTTTCAAAAACGCAAATTTTTTTATTTTTTGAAAGCGGAAACTATGTAAAGGCAACCCGAAGGCTGCCCCAGGCATCAAGCCTATCCTGTTTACACAGGTTCATTATCATCTTCATCGACGGAGCTATCTTCATCGTCGTCCTCAAACTCCGGATCGTACCCATAGTCCTCGTCATCGTCCACATAATCAGCATCTGGGTCAGGCTTTGCCGCTTCCTGTGCCTTCTTCTTTTCCTGGACTTTCTTAAATACGAAGAATCCACCACCACAGGCAAGCACAATCAGAGTAAGAATCGCCGGGAGCATATTTGTGGATTTCGGCTTTTCCTCCGGTGTCGGTTCTGTAATTTCAGGAACTGTTTCAACTACTTCCGGCTTTGTTTCCTCAACCGGCTTGGTGAACTCTGCAACTTCTTCCTCGTCCATCAGCTTGAGCAGGTCGGCTTCATCCACCTGATTCAGAAAATGCACGGTTTCCTCGCCCTTATCATCACGGTCAATGATGATATAGAAGTAGTTTCCGTTTTTGGTTACAGCGGTAATGAACTGCTTTCCGCTTTTCGTAGGCGAGCCAGCGTCATCAACCAAAGTCAGATTGCCGTCGGGAGTAAGCGGTAGCATCGGCTCCTCCGGCTCTGTTTCGGGAACTTTTTCTTCGACCGCAGGTTCTTCAGTCGCTACGCTTTCATCTACATAGGCAAATGCCGTTGTAGAAAACACGCCAAAACACATTGCACACGCCAGCAATGCGGCTCCAATTTTCTTAAATCTCATTCTGCGTTTCCTCCTCATTCATAGTATTGATCGTATCAGGCTTCGGAGCCATATCCGCAGCAAACATACGGAGCAGCTCGGAAAGCTGTTCGGGATTCAGGTTCGCAGCATGAACCATCTCATGGATTTCGGAATTTTCCTCCTCACGGTATCTGCGTTCCAGGTCTTTCACCTTAGCATCCCATTCTGCCCGTTTCTTACGGGCTTTTTCAAGGTCTGCACCTATTCTGTCTAACTTGGCACTCAATCGCCATCCCTCCTTTAGTTTCTGATTCTGCCGAAGCAGTAAAAATGCTGTTGCCAGTAATTCGATTCGATAGAAGCGTAGGAAATGGGGTTTCCGCAGTGGATCATCATACCATTGCCAACATAGATACCAACGTGTGATGCACCGGAGGTATCATAAGTGCCTTGGAAGAAAATCAAATCTCCCGGTTTGGCAGAGCTTTTCGGGATAATGTCGCATACGCCCATCAAACCGTTTGCGGTCAAACGACCAACACTCCAACCGTTTCCGCAGTGATTGATTACATAGGAAACAAATCCGGAGCAGTCAAAGGAGGTAGACGGGCTGCTGCCGCCCCACACATACGGGTATCCCAGATATTTTTCAGCTTCCCGAATCATATTGGCAAATCTTGTGTCTGTCAGCGCTTCGCCCGGAATATCATAATCGGTGTACTCGCCGCCAGGGGTGGCGTAAATGTCATTTCCGAAAATATCCGGTCTGTTGCCCCTTGTCTGAAGCAAAATTCTATATCGCTCCATATCATCTTCCGACAAGCCGGAATTTGAAATCACACTGTTCAAGCCCTTATTTCTGAGCTTCACATTCAGAATATAATATTCGTAATCTTCTTCCTCTGTTGTTGTCTCTCCCGTTTCGGGATCAGTAGAAGATGTTGTTCGTGTACGAATCTCTACTACTTCCGTCAGGGTCAGCTCATATTGTTGCTCAAATAGCCATTGCAGGGTAGCCTGCACCTCATCTCTGGTGTAATCCTCAAACTTCACCGTCAAATACGCCGCCAGCTCATAAGGATTGTGGTTGATTTCATCAAGGTCATACCGGTACTCGTCATATCCGCTATGAGTACGCTCGATATTATTGATTTTATTGCGGAGCGCAGCTTCCAAAGCCTTGTAATCATTGTCCGCACCAATAATATCTTCCTCTTTTGCAGTAAAAGAAGTTCCCAGAATGATCTGTGTGCCGCCTTGGAACATAGCCGAACAAGACGAGAACATCCCTGAGAGTATCATAAAAAGCAGTCCGGCAATCAAAACAAACAGAATCGTTTTAGAGTGTGTGGTGCAGAACTCCGTTACTCTTTCTGTGATGTTCTTGGCTCCCTGAGCTGCTTTGCCCGTTGCCTTGCCTGCACCCTTAGATGCAGAAGCCGTTGTCGAAGCGGTATTCTTACCGGCTTTGGCGGCAGCATATTCTTTCTTGATTGCCCTTTTCTGTTGCCAACGGGAAAAGGGATTGGAACCGGCATCGGGGTTGTCCTTTTTGAACTTCTCATACAGGGCATTTACATTTGCTTTATCTGACTTCTCAACCAGCTTTTCCGCCTTGTCGTAGGCTTTCAGCTTGTGACTGTAAACGGCATGATCGACGGTATAGACAGTGGATTCAACAGCCTTGGTCGTTTCCTGCACAGCCTGAACGCCGATATTATCATCCTCATATTCTGACACCGCCCGATGTGCTTTGGATGTGAGCGTGACTGCGGCACCACGGCTTGCCATGTGCTTTGCCACAGATGGGCGCTCGATTTCCGTAAACTCCGCTTTTTCAAAACGGAGCTTTGCTTTACGGGAACCGGCTGCATCTGTTTCCAGCTTTAGCTTCGGCTTTGCCTTTTTAGAAGCCAATTTGTCTGCCGCTTTTTCAGCCCTATCAACCGCCTTATCTGCACGGTCGGCAGCTTTCTTCACATGAGAATCTGCAAGGTCATCTTCGGTAAAACGGAGTCGTGTAGGTCTTTTCGCCATACATTACGCCTCCTTTTCCTGTGCCACCTCGTTTAACTTCGTGGTCATAATGCGATACAGTTCCAGATCTGTCGGGAATCGGTCAATGAACGGCAGAATCACATTGCCATAGAACAGAAGTCCTTCGCCCTCACCGGAGTTGGTTACATAGGACAGCTGATGCGGCGAAATGTTCAACCGCTGTGCCAGAATACTTCGGTCATCGCTTGCCTGATTCAGCATATAGATGAAATCAGAGTTTTCGAGGATGTTGGCAATCTCCGGGGAACGAAGCAGGTCTTTGACATTCTGAGTAATACCGGTCGGCAAGCCGCCCCATTTACGGAATCGCTTCCAGATTTCTACGGAATAGGTTGCCGTCTGTTCTTCCTTCAGAAGCAGATGGAACTCGTCAATATAATATCTGGTCGATTTACCGGCAGAACGGTTGGCAGTTACACGCCCCCAGACCTGATCCTGAACGATCAGCATACCGATTTTTTTCAGCTGATTGCCCAGCTCCTTAATGTCGAAGCACACCAGACGATTCTGAATATCCACATTGGTTCTGTTGTTAAACAGTTTCAGAGAACCCTTAACATAGATTTCCAAGGCGGTCGCTACATGGTGGGCTTCCTTTTCGTCCTGTTTCAGAAGGGCATCATACAAATCCTCAAGGATCGGCATATTCTCAGGGGCAGGATTGTCGAAATATCTCTGGTAAATCTGATGCACACAACGGTCGATAACCGTCTTTTCGATAGGCTGCAAGCCATCCTTACTGCCCATAATCAACTCACAGAGGGACAGGATAAAATCAGCTTTCAGTGCTACCGGGTTGTCATCCTCAGAGTAGTTCAGGTTGATGTCCATAGGGTTGATATAGTTGGTACTGGAGGAGCTGATTTTTACCACCTGACCATTGAACTTGTGAACCAGAGCCGCATATTCCGCTTCGGGGTCGCAGATGATAATATCGTCATCCGTAACCAGGAACGCATTGGTGATTTCACGCTTTGCGGAAAAGGATTTACCGGAACCGGGAGTACCCAGAATCAGTCCGTTGGGGTTCTTGAGCTTCTTTCTGTCCACCATGATAAGGTTGTTCGACAGAGCATTCAGCCCGTAATAGAGCGTTTCTCCACCATTCTGGAACAGCTCCTGCGTGGTGAAAGGCACAAAAATAGCCGTGGAACTGGTAGTCAGGCCACGACGAATCTCAATCAGGTTTTGTGCCAAAGGCAGGCTGCTCATCAGTCCGGATTCCTGCTGAAAATCCAAACGACGCAGATTGCAGTTATGCTTCTGGGCGATGCTCTGTGCCTGGAACACATTGTTCTCCAGTTCCTGCTCGGTGCGCCCGGTGTTCAGCACCAGAAATGTCACCATGAACATTCGCTCATTCTGGCTCTGCAATTCTTTCAGAAGTGACTTCGCATCTTTACCATAGGTAGCAAGGTCAGATGGGATAATGTCCATGTCATAGCCAGAACGCACAGCCTTTTTCTGTTCCTCGATTTTGGAACGGTCAAGCTCGGTGATGATTCTCTTGATGGTCTTAATCGCCGCAGTCTGGTCAACCGACTGGATGTGCATGGTCACGATCTGCGTGGATTCCATATCCAGAAAATCCGCCAGCATACGATCAGACAGGTCTGATGCCGTAATTGCCAGATAAGACATCGAACCGAAGATACTGCCCATCTGGAAGGTGCGGTTGGTCTTAAAGGCAAACGCCGTCGGAGCAATGAAGTCCTTTACGGACAGCCCGGATTCCACAAGATACTTCCAATCGAAGAAGAACTTATCATTATCACCCATGTGGAACATAGAGTGCATCAGATGCAGCCGCTCTTTGCCGTTCATGGTAGTGGCAATGACACCCAAACGCCGAAAGTTATTGAGCAGATCGTTTTCGATATGGTTGAGTCTCGGCTTTGCCTGCCGCATGGATTCGGCTTCAATGCCGAATGTCAGGTACTTGGTTTTGGTCAAGCCGTTGTTGCCCTGCGCCAACTGCTTTTTCAGCATCTGGCTATACTCGGCACGGACGGGATTGAAGCTGTCCTTCTTGAACGGGATACGGATACTCTTTTCAAAGCTTTCAGCATCGGTACTCAGGTTCATAAAGGAAAGCTCAAAGTGAATGGAGCTGTCAAAGAAATTCAGGAAACTGCACCACTCATCGAAGATGGCAGTCTTATCTTCCTGCTGTGCCAGCTGATAGTTGATGTCCTGAAACTGAATGGTCTTGGTGTAATAACTGTCAGTGACACGGCAGATGCCATCCGGGAACATTCTCTGAAAGGGAATGGACTGCTGTGCAGTCTGCGGAATACCGTTGTCCTTCTTTGCCCGTTCCACAACAGCTTTAATTTCTCGCTGCTGCTTCCGATTCAGATTTGCAGGCATTTTGATGTTTCTTGCCTGTGGCTTCTTTTTGAAAAACAATTCGTTCAACCTCCTTTTCCAGTTTGTACTGACGCATCAAAGCGTCATAATAGTTGTCCGTCTGATAAGGGCGAACCTTGGGACGAACGAATTTGGTCTGAATGAAGTGTTCTACAACCACTTCCAACGGCTGACTATCCTTTTCATACATTGCCAGAAAGAACAACGGTAACATGACGATCATCATGGACAGTGCTGCAAGGCTCACATTTCCGGTTGCTTTGACCAGAAAGAAAATCGGCACTCCGATGAGCGCCGCCGCACCAAAGCAAAGTAACTGCCGTTTCGTCAGATTGAAGAACACTTTTGTTTTTACCCTCGTCAGGTCACGAGGTACGGGAATATACGCTGCCAAACAATTTCCTCCTTCCCTTAGTGAGCGCTGAATACACCCTTCGCAAGCGAACCAGTCTTAAACAGGGTGAAGCACAAAAGGACGGTGTAGCCCATAACACCCCAGATAGAACCGATGATGTCATCACTGAATGCGATAGACTGAATCAGCACCGCATAAATGCCCACGCAGATCATAATCAGGAATCCCTGGAATCCGATTGCAAACAGCGAACGCAGATAATTCTGTCCGATATTGCTCTGTTCTCTGTTTCCAAAAGTGGAAAGCGGAATCGGGGCAAGGCTGACCATCAGTAGGGTAAGAACCCAGCGCCTTACCATATCACTATGGCAGGTTTCCGAGAACTCCCCTCCGAACCGGACTTACACCTCTCGATGTATCCGGCTCTCCAGATGTCAGTCTAATTTCCCAGCGTGTA
>NZ_RBZR01000037.1:0-23869 GCF_003628495.1 Ruminococcus sp. B05
TTTGTGAACCTACTCAATTAATGTCCGAGAGTTGGATTTATGGAACGCTTGTGTCTTTTATAGCGGGGCTGTTTTTATTTGCAGTATTACCAATGACTTTAAAGAAAAGAGGATAGATTATGAGTATTAGAATAAATGATTTAACAGTTAGATTTAAAAATGGTGTAGTTGCAGTAAATAAGGCATCTCTTGAAATACCTAAGGGAATTTACGGACTTTTGGGTGAGAATGGTGCCGGAAAAACCACTTTGATGAGGGTTCTTACAACTGTTTTAAAACAAACGGAAGGAATGGTTTCCCTTGATGGAATTCTGTATAACGAGGGAAATTATGAGAAAATACAGAAAAAGATTGGTTATCTTCCACAGGAAATCGACTTATATCCGAATCTTACGGTGAAAGAATGTCTTGTATATATGGGGGGACTGTCAGGAGTAGCCAGAAATGACCTCGAACAAAGAATTACCTATTATCTGGAAAAGACTTCTCTTACAGAGCATCAGAATAAAAAAATGCGGCAATTATCTGGTGGTATGAAGAGACGTGTCGGACTCATACAGGCACTTCTTAATAATCCGGATTTTTTGATTATTGATGAACCTACTACCGGGTTAGATCCGGAAGAAAGAATCAGGATCCGCAATCTTTTGGTTGATTTTTCAAAGGATAGAACTGTGCTGTTTTCCACTCATGTAGTAGAAGATTTAGCAGCAACCTGTACACAGCTTGCCATTATGAAAAAGGGAAGTTTTTTATATTCTGGAAGCGTGAGTGGGTTGCTGGAAAATGCAAAGGGCTGTGTTTGGAATTGTACGGTACAAAATGCAGAAGAAGCCCGTTTGTTAGAAGCCAATTATTCTATATCATCTAAGCAGTATGTAGAAAATGGAATTCATATGAAAGTATTAAGCAAAGGAAAGCCAAATGAGAATTGTGTCCTGGATAATGATATCACTTTGGAAGATGCATATATTTATTTGACGAATAGTTGAATATAACGGCGGGCAAGTTGCCCGCCGTAAATTATGCTTATTTTGTTAAAAGACCGGATAGATTTTTTCCAATGCAAAATCCAATCTGTGGATATAACTCCTGAATTTCCTGATATTTTGCTTCAATCATTTCTGGTTCATCAGCCCAGATCTTTTCATATATTTTGAAAGCTCTTTTAAAATGTGTTTTGGCTTGCGGAAGATTGGCAGTCATCAGATAAATGGTTCCAAGGGTTTCCTGTACTTTGGCATAATCCAGACAGTCATCGGAATGGTATTCCTTGATGATGCCGGATAATTTTTGCAATTCAGAGATGCCTCTTTCGGGTTCCTGCTGTTCTGTCAGGAACATTGCATAATTGGCAATCTGAGGTATGCTGTCATTTATATGAAGCAGGTTAAATTGGTCAAGCAGTGAGATACTTTTTTCCATGTGTTCTCTTGCAAGATCGGGATGACCGTTCATGCGGTAAAGTCCACCGAGATTGGCATGAAGGTTGGAAACAAGGCGAGCATTGTCAGCAGTGATATTTTCTATCTGGGCAAGTGCATCCTTTTCCAGTTTTATTGCTTTTTCTGGCTTGATTTCAAGAGTAGCCTGAAAATCCAGTAACAATGCCCGGTCAGAATCGGTGCCAATGTCTTTAGGCTTCAAAAAATTTTTTAATTCCTGAATGATTTCTTTCATACCTTTCTGGTAATTATAATTATCCATATATGGAAAAACATTTTCCAGAAAAAGTAGATATTTTGGTATATCATCTTTTTCAATCAATTCTATGATGTTTCCTGCTGTCTGAAACAGCTTCTTGTAATAATCGACTTCAATTCCATGCATTAAACATATTTTCTGTAAAGAATCCAGTAATATGTGACAGCTACTTACAGATGGTTTTGTCTCTGAAAGGGCAATTTCCTTAATCATAGGATGCAGGGAGATTGTGTGACGTGTAGTTGTCTGCACAAAACCAGTTTCAATCAAGTCGTTAATTTCATTTAAGGTAGGCAGTTCCAGCCATTTGGCGAATATGCGGGCAGAAATACCAGTGTAAGGAAGAAAACACAAATTGCACATGATATCCTGCTGTTTTCGGGATAAAGCATATAGTGAAAATAGAGTATGGATATGACTATAATAAGTGGCTTTACTGATTTGACCATCCTTGATTATCTTAATTTTATCTTCATTATCGAGAGATGCTCTTTCTTCCTGAAGTTTTGCTAATAACTGACCTGGAGTTGAAATTCCATTTTCCAAAAGTTTTGCAGCCAGTTCTACAGCAAAAGTATGATAGTGTACGGTCTCTATGATTTTTTCGACGGTCGAACGATACTTGTCTGCTTCTGAATAAAATGCAGATGTCAGTTGGAAAAGAATGTTTATATCCTTTATTTCTTTTAATTGAAAAGTACAGTATTCATTCAGATTACTTCTGGTCGTAAATAAAATCTGACAGCGGTATTTTAATACTACTGACAGAAAACTGTCCTGTGTAGCTGTGACATTAAAATTATCTATGATAAGCAGAGTATCGGATTTCAGGGAACGCAGAAAACGGTTATGTCTTTGAAACCGTTCCTGTTCGCTGATTTCTGGTGGATCATCAATAAAATCCATGTCAGTAATGTCCTGATGAAGATCACCTGTATATTCTACATATAGAATGTTAGTGTAATGCTTTTTGTAATGTTTTGCGTAGGCTTTGGCAAGTTCGCTTTTACCAATACCGGCAATTCCGCAAAGAAAAACATGACGGTTTTCCTCAAGCATGGTATATAATTCTTCTAGTTCTTTATCTCTTCCGATAAAATGACGGCATGGTTTCGGAACCTCACTGTCCATAATATAATCCAGCACAATGGGTGACAGGGCACCTCCGGCAAGTAATTTTTGATTTTTAGTATCACGTTTGATAAATTGTCGCTCCATGCCAAAAGAAATCAGCTTTGCAAGAAAAAGCAGACGTGAGCTGGCTGGTTTGTACAGAGAAGCCAGATTTTTCTTTTTGGCATCGGAGATGGTGTCATCTTGTATAAATAATGTGTATATATCCTGCATAGCCATATTGCAGTCAGACATCAATGGAAGCAGATTCTGGTGAATGGTTTCTGCCAGTTTTTTCTGATTACTGGGTTTGGAATAGTAGGCAGATATTTTGGGACTGATCTTTGCTTGACCGGTCAGCCAACGACAAACCAGACCATTATCCATAGAAAAATCCTGATTTGCCGGATCATCCATAAAATCTTCAAATAATTCGTATAAAAAATCAGGCTGACTCATTTGATTACTTTCGCTGATATGATTTTTTAAGCAAGTGCTAATAGAAGAAAAATCGCATCGATTCAATAGAAATTCCCCTTTCGTAGTTAAGATTAAGTATATCTATCATAACACGAACATATATTCGATTCAAGAAAATGCGGATATTTTTAAATTGATTGTGTCAATTTACAATCAATTTCTATTCAATGTGGTTTTCCGGCAGGTTCTGTAAAATAAGCTCAGATCAAAACAATAACGGGAGGAGCTTATGCAACAGAATATTGAATTTGAGCGGTGCATTGATTTTCTGGTACGGATGATTGATAAGTACGGCGCTGAAGTCCTCCGGGAGTTGGAGGAAGAAAAACAGAATAAGGAAGAAAAAGAAGCGGCAGTTTCCTGAAATACAAAATGTAAATCAGACTGTCGCTTTTTTCATGCATTTTTAAATCAAATAAATTTTAAAAGCTGATGCAGAGTGTGTGGCTCATTATTCTGAGAAGCGGTAATACGCGTATCAAATGGCTTGAAATGATTCTGCGTATAAAAGCTCAGAAGAAATTCATTATCTTCGCATTCAAGAAACTCCATAACGCCACCTACGGAATATTTGAGACTGGATATGGTTTCCAGTGCAAATCCCAGTAGAATATTTCCAGGAATTCGTTTTTCCTTTGGAAGAGAATAGTTCTTTCCCAACTGGGCGATCAAGTAAGCTGCGGTAGTATAGGATTGTGTTTCTTCATCCAAAATACTGACACGGGACAGTTTTTTTGCCATTGTCTTGCTGATATTTGAAGCACGGACAGAGATTGGTTTTATTGTAAGTGAAAAATAACCAACCAGTGAAGCATCTTCAGCATCAAATACCAGATAAGTGATAGATTGATCTTTTTTGGTAAACTCAATCGCATTATGTAATAAAAAGTATTCCACATCGGGATTTTTGGGACAAGAAAAATCGGAGAGTAAGTCGTAAAGACTTTCCTCTCCGATATATGTCGGTTCGTCTTTATCCAAATATGCCCGAATATTAACGGTAAAATATTTATCAGACATGTTTTTTCTTCCTTTTTGACATTAAAGCTAAGATTTCCTGTGGGTTCGTTAACTGACGTCCGGGAAGTGTCTGCTTTGGTGTGCGGTCACGGTCGGCTTCGTCAATTGCTGCGACAAAACGCTTTACGCTATTTGGATTGGATACGACAAAATTATGAGTAATACTTGAAGTAGCCATACTAACACCTCCTCTTTTTTGGCTTTTTTGTGTATTTATAGTATATGCAATGTGTGATAAAAACACAATATCAAAAACAGAAATTATTTCTAAATAATTTTCAAGCCGGACATTTATTAGACGCTTCCGGTAAGCGAACAATATTTTCGAGCCAATCATTTATAAGTCGCCAATGGTGGGCGGGCAATATTTTGATAACAGAAATGCTCTGTATCTAACTTAATTATACGATTGGCGAAGAAATGCGTCAATACGGAAAATAAGTATTGAAAATAGTTGGAACAAGTACTAAAATAAGGTTGGGACAATAAAACAGAGTTATACTGCGAGGAAGATTATGAAGAATAAAAAGATTAAATGCGATATATATACCAGAGTATCCACAACCATGCAGGTAGATGGCTACAGTCTGGATGCTCAGAAAGAAAAACTCAAGAGATATGCGGAATTTCAGAATATGGAAATCGTAAATGAGTATTCAGATGAAGGTAAGTCTGGAAAGAGCGTAGAGGGCAGACCGGAATTTCAGAGAATGTTGGATAATATTGAGAATGGAACAGATGAGGTACAGTTTGTACTGGTGTTCAAGCTTTCCAGATTCGGTCGTAATGCAGCAGATGTATTAAACTCTCTGCAGAGGATGCAGGATTTTGGAGTGAATCTGATCTGTGTAGAAGATGGAATTGACAGCTCAAAAGATAGTGGAAAGCTGATGATTTCTGTTCTGTCTGCGGTGGCAGAGATCGAACGAGAGAATATCCTTGTTCAGACAATGGAAGGACGTAAGCAGAAAGCCAGGGAAGGAAAATGGAATGGTGGATTTGCTCCGTATGGTTATGAATTAGTAAATGGAGAATTGCAGATTGCAGAGGACGAAGCAGAGATTATTCGTCTGATCTATGACAAATTTATTCATACCAATATGGGAATCTCTGCGATTGCCGCATGGCTGAACCAGCATGGATATAAAAAGAAAAAACGACAGAATAATACACTGGACGCATTTGCCGCATCATTTATAAAAGGCGTTCTGGATAATCCGGTATACTGTGGAAAGCTGGCTTATGGACGAAGGAAAAACGAGAAAGTTTCTGGTACAAGAAATGAATACCGCATTGTAAAGCAGGAAAATTATATGCTGCACGATGGTATCCATGAAGGGATTGTTTCAGAAACAGACTGGGAGCTGGCACATCAAAAACGGGAAAAAACAGGTGTGAAATATGAAAAGACACATAGTCTCGATCATGAGCATATTTTATCTGGAATATTGAGATGCCCGTTATGTGGAAGTGGTATGTATGGAAACGTGAACCGAAAGAAAAAGAAAGACGGAACCTTATATAAAGATTATTTCTATTATGCCTGTAAACATCGTCGTCTGGTAGACGGTCATAAATGTGGATATCGTAAACAATGGAGTGAGGAGAAGATTAACAATGCAGTGGAAGAAGTTATTCGGAAGCTGGTGAAGAATCCTAAATTTGAAGAAGCAATTCTGAATAAAATTGGTTCAAGAATAGATACAGAAGAAATAGAAAAAGAGATTGACGGATTGGAAAAGCAGCACAGGCAGCTGACCGGAGCAAAAGCAAGACTTGGACAGCAGATGGACAGTCTGGATATTATGGATAAATTTTATGAGAAGAAATATCAGGATATGGAGACAAGGTTATACCGTCTGTACGATGAGATCGAAGGCGTGGAGAACAGTATAGAGGAAGTAAAGAATCGCCTGTTGAATATTCGGCAACAGAAAATATCAGAAGAAAACGTCTATCAATTTCTTTTATATTTTGATAAACTATATGATAAGTTCACCGATCTGGAGAAGAAAGAATTTCTTAATAGCTTTGTAGAACAGGTGGACATTTACGAGCAGGAGCAGCCAGATGGCAGATTCCTGAAGCACATAAAGTTCCGTTTTCCGGTGTATTTCGGAGACAGGGAGACACAGGAACTTTGTTGGGACAACGAAAGTACCGTTGAGACTTGTGTGTTGCTACAAAGACGAACTATGTAGAAATCCTTAATTTTAGGCACTTTTTTAAGCATATAGTCTTTACGAGCGAGGGCGATAAAATCAGAAATAAAGAGATAAAAAACTATATTAATGTTTCAGTAGTAGTTGATATAGAGTGTGGGAACACAAACAATTAAATATTAGATTTGAGTGGTACTTGTAAAAAGTATCCCTTTTCAATGTAAGACGTTCAATATTGAGCGTCTATTTTTTTACCCAAAATGAAAGGAGCATTTAGAATTATGAAAAAGATATTGAAACGATTGTGTACGGGAGTACTTGCCTTTGCGACTGTCGTTACTGCTTTACCGAGTACCGCCGTCCATGCAGAAAGCAACTGGAAGATTGTAGGATAAATCAAAAAATGCCGTAGCTTTATTTTGCATTTATTGCAAGTTACACGCTATGGCTAGATTAAAATATAATATTTTGAAATCTTCATAAAATCTTTAATTTTGCTTTTTATACTTTAACTAAAAAATAAGGAAAGGGTATGAACAATTATGAAAGCAATTTTAAAAACAAATAACCTATGTAAAGATTTCAAAAAGCAAAAGGCAGTGAATAATGTATCTATAACTGTCCGTGAAAATTCAATATATGGGCTACTCGGTCCAAATGGTGCTGGAAAATCTACCACTTTGAAAATGATTACGGGTATGCTCCGTCCTACTAGCGGTAAAGTTCTTTTTAATGGACATGAATGGAACAGAAAAGATTTAGAACAGATAGGAGCTTTGATTGAAACTCCTCCACTTTATGAAAATCTTTCCGCAGTAGAAAATTTAGAAGTCCGTGCAAAATTACTAAATATTCCTAAAACCCGAATAGATAAAGTTTTAAAAATGGTAGATTTGCAAAATACAGGAAGGAAAAAAGCTGGACAATTTTCAATGGGAATGAAACAACGTTTGGGAATAGCTATCGCTTTGTTGAATAGTCCCAAATTGTTGATTTTAGATGAGCCGACAAATGGATTAGACCCTATCGGCATACAAGAATTACGTTCTCTTATTCGTTCTTTTCCCTCTAAAGGGATTACTGTTATTCTATCCAGTCATATTCTATCAGAGGTTCAGCTTATCGCTGATGATATTGGTATCATTTCAAATGGTATTTTAGGATATGAAGGACAGATGAATAAAGATGAAAATTTAGAAAATCTGTTTGTAGAAGTTGTAAGGAAATCACAGGAGGAACGATAAAATGAAAAATTATATATCTTCTGAATATTTAAAACATAAAAATACATTCGCAAAAAAATTAGTATGGTTAGCTCCTATACTAACTTTATGTCTGAATGTACTTACTCCTATGTGGTATCAACAAAATTCGTATAACTGGTGGTATGTATTCTTATATCCTGGTTGTTTAACGCTATTATCTATTTTGATAATTCAAAGAGATAACGGCAAATTAAAATTTAGAGCAATTTTGTCATTGCCTGTTGACTTAAAAAAAGTATGGTATGCAAAAATAATCACTTGTATAATATACATTGTACTTGCAAATACAATTTTGATGTTATGCAATGTTGCAGGTGGTTTTATCATTCAACACATTTTTGATATACCTATGACAATTAGCCCAATGCAGGCATTGTTCGGAACACTTTGCATTATTCTGGCAAGTATATGGAATATTCCATTATGCTTGTGGTTTACAAAAAAAGTGGGTGTATTTGCCACTCTCATATTAAATGTTGGAATGAGCTTTATGTTGGGAACATTAGGGGCAAATACAAGTTTTTGGTTCATATGTCCTTATAGCTGGGTTACTCGCCTTATGGTTCCCACATTAGGAATATTACCGAATGGAGAATCAGTAACAGGAAGTGCTTTATCAACTCCTTTACCGTTGGTTATTATGACAATCTGCTTGTCATTGCTTTTACTATATACAATTTCAAAGTCAACGGCAAAATCTTTTATAAAGCAGGAGGTTCTTTAATGTTTAGTATTATCAGATGTTTTCAAGCAGAATGGCTTAAAAGCAGACATACACCATTACTTTTAGTCCATGTGCTTTTTCCGTTAATAGGAGCTGGTGTTTTTGCAGGATATTTTCATATATCCGGTTGGAGTGAGATGACAAATGTAACGACCTTTTTAGAGGTGTTAGCAATTATTTTTCCATTTGTTATTGGTATCGTTGTAGGTATGATAGTCGAACTAGAAAATGGAGCAGGTCATTTTCAGTTAATCTTAGGTACGATCCGTTCACGTATAGCGGTATATATCGGAAAATTAGTATATCTTATCGTTTTAGCAACCTTTGCAACAATACTTTGTATTTTCTTGTTTGCCGTACTCTATCCAGTTATGCCATTTTCGTTTTATATAAAACCTCTTATTATGTTGATATTGTCTGTAATACCACTTTATCTTATTTCCATACCTGTTGGTTTCAGTTTAGGCAAAAGTGTATCTATGGGCATAGGTATTGTAGGAAGTTTATTATCTGCATTGCTAGTTACAGGACTTGGAGATTTTATCTGGAAATTCCTGCCGTGGGGCTGGGGTGTACGATTTATGGATTATTGTGTTTTAAGATATGTTAATGAGGGGCAGTTTCATTCTAACTTACCCGAATTTCAACTAGGTTTTATACTCATGCTGGTTTTTACAGTAGTGCTGTTTATCATAAGCTTAGTGTGGTTTCAGAGATGGGAAGGAGCAAAAGAAAATGAGTAAAAAAATGATGATATTGCTGTTTGCTGTTATTATATGTTTATCTCTTGCAGGCTGTTCTTTACAAGACAACATCGGGAACAATGGATTTACAAAGATATTTATGAAATTCATGGTACAGAAAAGACCGAAGCCGTTGCAGTACAGATAAATGACCGCTACTATATTGCAAAGCGTCAATGACCGATTTTTGTTTTTCTGCCTTTATGGGTTATGATATACTAAAAAAGCTAGGAGGCGATACTATGGCAACAATCCTTATGATTGATGATGAACGACCTATTTTAGAACTTGTGAAAAATGGACTGCAAAAGGACGGACATTTAGTTACAGTCTATACGTCCGCCGCACAGGTTCCTCTTGATAAACTGAACAGATATGACTTGATTATACTGGACATTATGATGCCGGATATAGACGGGTTTTCTTATTGTGATAAAATCCGTTCATTAGTGGACTGTCCTATCCTCTTTCTGACTGCTAAGACAATGGAAAATGATATTACATTCGGTCTTGGATTAGGAGCAGATGACTATTTGACAAAACCATTCCGTATTACAGAATTACGGGCAAGAGTAAATGCCCACTTACGCCGCGAACACCGAGAACGACATATAGCTCTTACATTTGACCGGATAAAAATTGATTTATCTGCAAAAGAATTACGGGTAGATAATATACCAGTGCCTTTAACGAAAAGTGAATATCTGATTTGTGAGTATCTTGCTAGTAACAAAGGACAGGTTTTTTCAAAGGAACAAATATACGAAGCTACATTTTCCCTTTATGGAGAAAGCGATAGTTCTACAATCTCGACACATATAAAAAATATAAGGTCAAAGTTTGAGAAAACGGGTGTTCAGCCAATCGTAACAGTTTGGGGGATAGGTTATAGATGGGAATAAAAATGAAAACATCACTTACAAGAACTTTTTATAAATTTCTTGTTTGTCTACTTGGCGGACTATGCTTGTCCGTTGTCGTCCCTTTTGCCTGTATGATGTTTGCTTCCAGTATAGGGCTTGTAACACTTGCAGATAATAACGAACGGCAAACGAAAGCTTTAGTACCGATACTAACTGCAACACCAAATGTATCAGATATACATTTTCCTACTGGAACTAAATTTCTTCGATTAACTAAAAACTATGGATACATAGATACGAATATGAGTGAAGAAGAAAAAGAAAAGGCTTTAATGTTTGCTAAAACGGGGTTCATGGATACAAGTGGTAAAACACAGTTTATTTTCATTACTCGAGATGATGAATATATTGTTTTACAGTATGTTATAGGTTCTCAATATTTAAATGCACAATTTAATCAGTATTTACCGTCCCCAGAAATTATGATGATTTCTTTAATCACTATAAGCAGCTTAGGGGTATGTGTTTATCTGACTGTTCATTTTGCTAAAGAGCTGAGAAAAGAATTGACACCTATTTTAGAAGCTACCAAAGAAATTGAGAATAACAACTTAGATTTTACTATCGGACATTCTAAAATATTGGAATTTGAAAACGTGATTATATCGTTTGATAGTATGCGAAATAGTTTAAAAGGGTCATTGGAAAAACAGTGGCGAAGTGAAAAAGCACAAAGAGAACAGATTGCATCTTTAGCTCATGATTTGAAAACTCCATTAACTGTTATGCAGGGGAACATTGACCTATTAGATGAAACAGAACTTGACGAAGAACAAAAGCTATATTTATCGTATGCAATGAGTAGCTCTGAGCAGATGAAACAGTATATAAAAATTTTGATTGATATATCTAAAGCATCTGCTGGCTATCAATTACAAATGGAAGATGTAAATTTTCCAGAGTTTTGGAAACATATCTTATCTCAAACTGAAATCATCTGCAAAGATAAAGGTATTGTTATTCAGCAGACACAGCATAATTTCCCACAGAATATAACTGGGGATAGAATGTTACTGGAACGAGCATTGATGAATTTGGTTTCAAATTCTTTAGAGTACTCGCCTGAAAACTCTACATTATATATAGATGTAGATAGCAAGGACAATTACTTGAATATCTGTATTACAGACTGTGGCTGTGGCTTTTCGCAAGAGGCATTGGATCACGCAAAAGAACGTTTCTATATGGCAGACCAAAGTAGGAGCTCTAAACTGCATTATGGAATGGGTTTATATATTGTTGATAGCATTATAAAACAGCATAAAGGAAAACTTCTGCTAGATAATTCCATAGAAACCAAAGGTGCCAAAGTTACTATAAAGTTACCATTATAAGAGAACGGCTTATTTGTCGTTCTTTTTTCAGTTTGCGCGCCATGGGCACGCTCTAACGGGTGCAAGTCCCGAACACGCCCGGATAGTGGTAAACGCTCATCTTTATACAATCTTAATTTCAAAACAAACTTACTTACGCCCATTTAATACGAATAAAGATAGAATAGAGGCGATATAAAAGAAATTAAGATTATGGGGACATAGTTATGCAACAGAAAAACAGGTCAAGACATCGGCATATGACATCATTTCAAGTGATTAGTTTAGGGTTTTTATCCGTGATTCTCTTAGGCAGTCTGCTTTTGATGCTGCCGATTGCTACAAAAAGCGGTCAGAGTACATCCTTTTCAGATGCTTTGTTTACCGCAACTTCTGCGGTTTGTGTGACGGGACTGGTTATTAAGGATACGGCAACCTACTGGTCTTTATTTGGTCAAGGAGTTATTTTATTGCTGATTCAAATCGGAGGTATGGGAATTATTACGATTGCTATTGCGATTGCTGTTGTTTCCGGACGCAAAATCGGGTTGATGCAGCGAAGTACCATGCAGGAGGCAATTTCGGCTCCAACGGTGGGTGGTATTGTGCGGAGAACACAATTTATTATTCGGACTACGATTCTTATCGAAATCATTGGTGCGGCTCTTTTAACCCCTGTTTTTTGCAGGGACTTTGGGTTTTGGAAAGGAATATGGTATTCGTTGTTTCATTCCATTTCTGCTTTTTGCAATGCAGGATTTGATCTAATCGGTATAAGAAGCCCTTTTTCCTCGTTGACCTCTTATTCTGTAGAGCCGATTGTAAATCTTGTGATTATGGTGCTGATTGTTGTAGGAGGTATTGGATTCCTCACCTGGGAGGATATAAAGAATCATAAATGGCATTTCAAAAAATACCGAATGCAAAGCAAGGTGATTTTTATGGTAACAGGACTATTGATATTCTTACCGGCTCTTTACTTTTTTTATTTTGAGTTTTCAAATGTGCCTCTTATGGAAAGAGTGTGGGTTTCCTTGTTTCAATCTGTTACGCCGAGAACTGCAGGATTTAATACGGCAGATTTGACTTTACTCAGTGAAGTTGGGCAAATGCTTATCATTATGCTGATGCTCATCGGTGGTTCGCCTGGTTCCACTGCAGGTGGTATGAAAACGACAACTCTTGCAGTTCTCGTTTCATCGGCATTATCTGTATTTAGAAAAAAGGAACACACTCATTTTTTCGGCAGACAAATTCCGGATGGCATTATCAGAAATGCAGCTACGATTTTTTTGATGTATATCGTTTTATTCCTTGTCGGAGGAATGGTAATTAGCAGTACAGAAGATATTCCACTTATGATTGCTTTGTTTGAGACGGCGTCGGCAATCGGGACGGTAGGGTTATCGCTGGGAATAACTCCTGACCTGGGGCTTGTTTCCCATATAATCTTGATTTGCTTGATGTTTTTTGGCAGAGTGGGCGGATTGACCTTGATTTTTGCTACCATTTCTGAAAAAAAGCCTAATGGTTCAAAATATCCTCAGGAAAAAATCACAGTAGGTTAAAGGAGAATAAAAAATGAAATCAATATTACTTATTGGTCTGGGAAGATTCGGACGGCATATTGCTATAAAATTAGATGAATTGCACCATCAGGTGATGGCGGTAGATAAAGAAGATACCCGAGTTGATGCTGTACTTCCCTTTGTAACCAACGCTCAGATTGGGGATGCGACTAATGAGGATTTTTTAAGTTCGCTTGGTGTTGGGAATTTTGATGTTTGTATTGTGGCAATCGGAGATGATTTTCAGAATTCATTGGAAGTAACATCCCTTTTGAAGGAACTCGGTGCAAGAATGGTGGTGTCTCGTGCTGCTCGTGATGTTCATGCAAAATTTCTTTTAAGAAACGGCGCAGATGAAATTGTTTATCCTGAAAGGCAGCTTGCCGATTGGGTTGCGATCCGTTATAGTGCTGATCATATTCTCGATTACATAGAACTAGATGAAGAACATGCAATCTTTGAAATATCTATACCGGGAGAATGGATAGGAAAAACAATCGGTCAGTTGAATATACGAAAAAAATATAACATCAATATTATGGCACTGAAAACAAATGATATTATGAATTTGAAAATAAGTTCCGATACGCAGTTGTTAAAAAATAGTACCATGCTTGTTCTCGGGGAGAAAAAACATATTCAAAAATGTTTTCGTATTTAATTTTTGAAAGAAGTTGGTGATATGAAAGACTTTGTTTTACTTATAGTGGTATTGGCAGCATTTATTTATGGTTATTTTCTTATGGAAAAGCTGGATAAATTTCTCGAGGAAAATCAATCCCAAAAACTTATTTGTCGAAAAATTGAGTGATTTTTCGGAGTGTTTTCTGCTTTCGGCTACACGCCCGAATGGAAAAAAAGAAGAAAAGGTGGTATAATCTTTATGCAATTTTAATGTCAGTGCTAAATTGCTTTTCTGAAATTTACTTATTTTTCTATATAATGTTTTTTGCACAGGGAGGTGACCGTATGGGCGAAAACAGACACAATCCGGAACAGTTATTGAAGGCAATCCAAGCCGGTGAAGAAAATCGGAATAAAGGACATTTGAAAATCTTTTTCGGATATGCGGCTGGTGTGGGTAAAACCTACGCCATGTTGGAAGCGGCTCATATGGCAAAACAGCAGGGAATTGACGTGGTAGCCGGTTATATAGAACCCCACTCACGCCCCAAAACAGCAGCTCTTTTGAATGGCTTAGAAGTTCTTCCTACAAGAGAAGTTCTCTATAATGGTATGATACTGAACGAATTCGACATTGACATGGCACTGAAAAGAAAACCACAGCTTATCCTTGTGGATGAACTTGCTCATACGAATGCCGAAGGATGCCGTCATGCAAAACGGTATCAGGACATTAAGGAACTTTTGAATGCAGGGATTGATGTCTATACGACTGTCAATGTTCAGCATATTGAAAGTCTTTGTGATACAGTTTCATCCATTACGGAGATTGTTGTACAGGAACGCATTCCGGATTCTCTGTTTGATAATGCAGATCAGGTTGAATTAATGGATATTGAACCACAGGATTTGATCGACCGTTTGAATACAGGAAATGTATACAGACAGACCCAGGCAAAACAGGTGGTAGAAAATTTTTTCACAATAGAAAATTTGACAGCTCTTCGGGAGATTGCACTGCGGCGATGTGCGGACAGGGTGAATATCCTCACAGAAAATGCCCGCATTAAAAATCATGGAGAGTATCATACAGACGAACATATTCTTGTTTGTCTATCTTCTTCTCCATCTAATGCAAAAATTATCCGTACCGCCGCAAGAATGGCTTCTGCTTTCAAAGGAAAGTTTACGGCTCTGTTTGTAGAAACACCTGATTTTTCGGTGATGAGCGAGGAAAATATAAAACGCCTTCGTTCAAATGTTCGTCTTGCTGAGCAGCTTGGGGCAAAAATTGAAACAGTTTATGGAGAAGATATTCCGTTTCAGATTGCGGAATTTGCCCGTTTGTCCGGTGCGTCAAAGATTGTGATCGGGCGAAGTTCTGCTACAAAACGGCATTTGCTCAGCAAACCGACACTGACAGAAAAACTGATTGATTATGCCCCTAACTTGGATGTGCATATTATTCCGGATACGGTTTCTAATGCTGCAGTGTATCAGTTAAGAGGGGGCAGGAAAAAGAACCATATCGTCTTCTCTGCCACTGATACATTAAAATCTACTGCGATTCTGATTTTATCCAGTTTAGTCGGAATGATTTTTCATAATCTTGGATTTGGCGAAGCAAATATTATTACTGTTTTTGTTTTAGGCGTTCTTGTCACCGCTGTCATCACGAAACATCAGGTATACAGCCTAATTTCCTCGATTGTAAGTGTTTTGATTTTTAATTTCCTGTTTACGGAACCCCAATTTACCTTGCAGGCGTATGATCAGGGTTATCCTGTTACCTTTATTATCATGTTTTTGGCGGCATTTTTAACCGGTTCTCTTGCTATACGGATTAAAAATCAAGCAAAACAGGCGGCACAATCTGCTTACCGTACCAAAGTGTTATTTGATACAAGCCAGCTATTGCAACAGGCAAAAGATAAAAATGAAATTGTATCCACAACTTCAAATCAGCTTATTAAACTCTTGGGAAAAGATATCGTTTTTTATTTAGCTGATGGCGAAGTATTGGATACGCCGCATATTTTTTCTGTAACTGAGAAAAATTTGGAATCATGTATTTCCGAAAATGAAAAGGCCGTTGCCGGCTGGGTATTGAAAAACAATAAACGTGCCGGATCCACAACAGGAACGCTTTCCAATGCAAAATGCCTGTACCTTGCTGTTCGCAGTAGCAGTATGGTATATGGAGTTGTTGGAATCGTGATGGGGGAAATACCTCTTGATCCATTTGAAAACAGTATTCTACTGTCCATTCTCGGAGAATGTGCTCTGGCTTTGGAAAATGAGAAAAATGCCCGCGAGAAACAGGAGGCGGCTGTTCTTGCAAAAAATGAACAGTTGCGAGCAAACCTATTGCGTGCTATTTCACATGATTTGAGGACACCGCTGACATCCATTTCTGGTAATGCCAGTAACCTTTTGTCCAATGGCGATTCCTTTGATAATGATACAAAAAAGCAGCTATATACGGATATTTATGATGATTCTATGTGGCTGATTAACCTTGTAGAAAACCTGCTGGCTGTAACCCGGATTGAAGAAGGACGGTTGAATCTCCGTATAACGGAAGATTTGATGGATGACGTGATTACAGAAGCGTTACATCATATTAACCGAAAGAGTGAAGAACATCATATTTCCGTTGAAAGCAAAGAAGAAATTCTTCTTGCAAAAATGGATGCAAAGCTTATTGTTCAGGTAATCATCAATATTGTTGATAATGCTATCAAATATACACCTAAAAACTCTCATATTGTTATTCGGACAGAAAAGCGGGGAAAACAAGCGATCGTATCTATAGCGGATGACGGAAACGGAATTGCTGACGAAATAAAGCCACGGATATTCGACATGTTCTACAGCGGTGCAAATCAAATTGCAGACAGTCGCCGAAGTTTAGGACTCGGATTATCTTTGTGCAAGTCCATTATTAACGCCCACGGCGGAGAACTTACTGTTTCAGATAATATGCCGCATGGAACAGTATTCACATTTACATTACCGGCAGGGGAGGTCAAAGTATATGAATAAGTCACTAATATTAGTTGTAGAAGATGACACATCTGTCAGAAATTTAATTACAACAACCTTAAAAGCGCACGAATACCGATATCTGACAGCGCCAAATGGTCAATCGGCAATTTTAGAAGCATCTTCACACAATCCTGACATCGTTTTACTTGATTTAGGACTTCCTGATATGGATGGTGTTGAGATTATTAAAAAAATCCGTACTTGGTCAAACATGCCAATTATCGTAATCAGTGCTCGCAGTGAAGATACCGATAAAATTGATGCGTTGGATGCTGGTGCAGATGATTATTTAACAAAGCCATTTTCTGTTGAGGAACTGCTTGCCAGACTACGAGTCACGCAAAGAAGGTTATCGATGATGCAAAAAGTATCCCCTGCCGAAACGGTTGTTTTTGTAAACGGAAAACTTCGTGTAGATTATGTTGCGGGGTGTGCCTATTTGAATGAAGAAGAGTTGCATTTAACACCTATTGAATATAAGTTGCTTTGCCTGTTGACAAGAAATATAGGAAAAGTTCTGACCCATACTTCCATTACGCAAAGTATTTGGGGAAGTAGTTGGGATAATGATATTGCCTCCCTTCGTGTGTTTATGGCGACACTTCGTAAAAAAATCGAGAAAGAACCGAACTCTCCACAATATATCCAAACACACATTGGCGTGGGGTATCGGATGCTGAAAGTTGAGTGAACTTCACAACACCATAGTTAAAGTTGGAATATAAATTGCAGGTTTGTATACGAAACCTGTATGCACGGTTCAATGGGAGAAGCGAGAAAATATATTCTTCCTCTCCCTATTAAATAACTAAATACAGACGGTAACTTTTGAATTTCCTCTAAGAGGGGACTGTTTAAGTATCGCTAAGTTTCACTTATATAAGCTAATAGGCAAAATTTAGTAGAGTAACACGTAAAAAAGCACTGAAAATCGTTTGCTGACCGATTTATAGTGCTTTTTCTTTGACTACAAAGGAAAAATACAACGAATTTAGGTTTCGCGCAGTTTTGCATTTGAAGATCGCCATTTTCTTTTAGGTTCATGTATCCCATAATCGTCGCAGGAATTTGATTTTTCACCCGGATAAGTCTCTAATTGAAAGAGATTGATCATGCCGGGATTAAATTCACGGAAATTTAATGGTGCCTGGCACCAATGGTAGGCAATCGTAATATGATACTCTCTATTAATTTGTTTAAATAAATCTAATACTTTTCCTGCTGTCCGTACATCAAGACTTCCCGTAGGTTCATCTGCCAGTAAAATTTTACTCCGTTTCATCACCGCTCTGGCAATTGCTGCTCGTTGTTGTTCACCGCCGGAAATTTCATCCGGAAAATGTGTTTCATAACTGCTAATTTCAAGTTTTTTTGTAATGGATGTATATTCCCTTTCTATTACTGTTTCGTCTGAATTTATCATTGCACAAGGCAAAAAAATATTTTCTTTTACGGTCAATCCTGATAGTAAATTGTAATCTTGGAATATATAGGAAATCACTTGTTGACGGTATAATTCTTTTTCTTGTTCTTTCATAGATAATAAATTTTGTCCCTCAATTTTTACTTCACCGTCTGAAAAGCTTTCCATGCCGCCCAAAATACGCAATAAAGTGCTTTTTCCACTTCCAGAAGCACCCATGATTCCCAAAAACTCGCCATCCTCAACGATTAAATTCAAGTTATTTAAAATATATATATTATGAATATTATCATAAAATTTTTTTAAATTTTTTACTGATATCATATTTAATCACACTTTCTTTATTTTTATAAAATGTTTATAAATCATTTTTTATTATTTTTTATATAAAATATAATTGCTATTGCAGTTGCAAGAAAAAGAATAATGATTGGTAATGTTATACCAGAAAAGATATTCCATAAAAATTCATTTTCCCATGAAATTTGGTTTATAAGCATAATTATGGCAAATGCGATAATATAAATTGAAGCACAGCCCAGTATGATATTTTTTGTTTTTTCTTTTTTGCGAATAGTCTTTTCTAAATTCCTTTGTTGATTTTCTAAGGACTCTGCTTTTAGAGTGAGTGTATCTAATTCAGACGGTTTTAGAAGAAAATCAATCGATACATTAAAAATATCACTTAGTAGCTTTAGTTTGTCTGCATCAGGAATACATTGTCCGGACTCCCATTTTGAAATTGATTGCCTTGAAACATTTAGTTGTTCTGCTAGTTGTTCCTGTGTCAAATTATTGGCTTTTCTTAGATTTAATAGTTTTTCTGAAATATTCATATCAATACCTCCATTTTTTTAAATTTATTCTAGCAATATTTCTAATTGCAATCAATCAAGTAGTATAGGAATTACCGCAACCAGAAGTTGCAAAATGATAACATAGCGGAAGAAAGCCTATTCACGGAAATTTAATGGTGCCTGGCACAAATGGTATCGGTGCATGTAGAGACGGTTGTTCTTTTGTCCCAACAAAAACCAGATGACACGATAGAGATCGATTTAGACCTAGATGAGCTGGATGCAACCAGTGCAGAGATTGTGCTAAAAGAATTGATTTATAGTTAGTAGAATAAGAGCTGAACAAGCAGGACGAAAAATCCTGTTTGTTCAGCTTTTGTATTTATAAGGGGTCAAAGAAGAAGCAAATTACAATTCTATAGCAAGTGATTTTTTCTAAGTTTCGGAAGGCTGGTTTTTTCCGTCATAGTTATAAGTTGCCGATTTAATTATTTCATAGTATGGCTAAAAAAATATTCGAATATAACTTTATAGAAATAATCATGATGGGGAGATTATTTGATGAATTATGTGCTAATATTCTGCAATTCTACTGCTAGTCGATTGATTTATGCACGCTCTCACTATAATATGTGTGCAGGAGGTGGATATATGTATCAGATTAGTAATGAAAAATTCGGTTTATTTGTAACCGAATTAAGAAAGGAAAAGAATTTAACTCAAAAGGATTTGGCTGAAAAATTATATGTATCAGATAAAACAGTTAGCAAATGGGAACGTGGTCTTAGTATGCCCAATATCGTATTACTCATACCAATAGCTGATATATTAGATGTTACCGTTACAGAATTGTTACGTGGAGAAAAAATAGATACACAGAAAAATATTGATAAAAAAGAAATCGAGGAATTGGTAGTAGGCTCTCTCGATATGGCTGTTAGGGATTGTATTCACCAGCATAGAAAAAACTGGATATTAGCATATTTGTTATGTTTCTTTATATCTATTACAGAAATTATTATGTTAGTTGTATCTGGAAGTTCATTAGCTGAGATGAAAAGGGATATATTGCTAGTTACCGGAGGAATGCTTTTATTTGGTGCATGGTTTTGTTTCTTTGCAAAAGACATATTACCAACATATTATGATGCCAACAAGATAAATTATGTTTCACAAGGAATTTTTAGAATCCATCTAGTTGGTTTATCCTTTAACAATGGAAATTGGATATACATCTGCACAACTTTAAAAATATGGACACTTGCAACGGTTGTTCTATATCCTCTTGCAGGTATTATAATAATCAATTGTTTCAATATAGCTTTATGGGATATTTTGAATAAAATTTTCTTAATTATGATATTAGGTGGTATGGTAGTTTCGATTTACATTATCGGGAAAAAATACGAATAATTAAATTACCTGTTATCGTTGTGGATAGTACTAATTTACAACGTTCTTCATGTACTCTTGTTGTGATTTCATTGTTTTTTATCGTATAATATGGATACCGGAGGTGGTTTGGATGAACTACAAGATTTTAGTTGTCGATGATGATAAAGAATTGGTGAAAATGCTTTGTAGCTATTTTAATATGAAACAATATGAAACCATTACGGCTACAGATGGAATGGAAGCATTAAATAAAATAAAAATGAAACCGGATATTATTTTATTGGATATCAACATGCCACGTATGGATGGGATTGAAGTATGTCGTCTGATACGCAGTAAAGTATTATGTCCGATTTTATTTCTAACAGCAAGAGTTGATGAAGATGATAAAATTAATGGGTTGCTTTCGGGTGGGGATGATTATATTACGAAGCCATTTAGTCTTCGGGAGTTGGAAGCGAGGATTGTTACAAACATAAAGAGAGAAGAAAGGCATCAACAAAAAACGGAATACCGCTTCATGGATGAAATGCTGATTGATTATTCTGAAAAAATAGTAGCTATAGCTGGACACAGGATGGAGTTCACAAAAATTGAATATCAGATTATTGAATTCTTATCCATGCATCCAGGGCAGGTGTTTGATAAAGAACATATATATGCACAAGTCTGCGGATATGATGCGGAAGGGGACAGTAGAACGATAACGGAATTAGTACGGCGTATAAGGAAAAAAATAGCGGATTATTCAGAAAAAGAATACATAGAAACTGTATGGGGGATTGGATACCGATGGAAAAAATAAGAAATTTGTCACTGAAAAAAACAATTCTGCTTTATTTTGTAATCAGCTTAACGGCAGCATTTCTGTTATCTGGATTTACAGTTCATTTTGCAAGAAATATGCAGAATAAAATATGGGAAAAATATATTGATTATGCAGATTATACGGACGTGTTTCAGCAATATGGAAAGAAATACGAGATTGAGATATCAAGACCTAATCAATCGCAGATGAATCGTTTGGACTATCATCTTTCGGAAATGTGTGACTTTATGGAAACATATTCGGTATTGATTTTTTCAATTGTTGGGAGTGTTACTGCGGTATTCTTTTTTTATAAAAATAAGTTAAAGACACCTCTACAGGAACTAAAAGATGCCTCACAAATGATTGCAGATAATGAACTGGATTTTCATGTGTCCTATGAAAATAAAGATGAGATGGGAACTTTGTGTAAAGAATTTGAAATGATGCGAAGTGATTTAGCAGATAACAACAGAAAGATGTGGCGAATGATTGATGACGAGAAGGCTTTGCGGAATGCAATTGCACATGATATACGTTCTCCACTTTCCATATTGCGTGGGTATCAGGAAATGCTCTTAGAGTTTGTTTCTGCTGAGAGTATAAAAACAGAGGATGTTATTAATATCTTACAAACAGGCATGTATCAGATTGACCGTATAGAGCATTTCACGGAAAACATGAGAAAAATGTCCCATTTAGAACAGAGGAAACTGCAATGCTCAGAGATAGAATTATCGGAACTGGCAAAAAAGATTGAGGCAGAAGCTGCCATGCTGTCCAAGAAGGAAAGTAAATTATGTAAGGTAGAAAGAATGCAGGAACAAAACGTTGTGAAAGTGGATGAGGAACTTGTCATGGAAGTGACAGACAACTTACTGGAAAATGCGGTTCGATATGCGCAAAAAAGTATTGCTTTGCAGATAAAGAAAAAGGATGGTTTTCTTATAATTTCTGTTGAAGATGATGGAATAGGATTTGTGGATACTGAGGAAAAAGTAACAGAGCCATTTTATCATAAGAATCCACAAGATGATTTAAAGCATTTTGGCCTTGGTATGTATATTTCTCGTATTTTCTGTGAAAAGCATGGAGGAAATTTGAAAATATATAATGCCAGACAAGGCGGTGCTCATGTAGAAGCTCTTTTCAAAGCTGAATAAAAATACTTTATAAGGCTGAAATCACAAAAAAGTGGTTTTAGCCTTTTTTTTGTTGTGAATTTATTGAGAATTGATTTGTATGATGTTGTTAAAGAAATAAAGAAAGGAAGAGATACAATGAAAACAATCATAAAAAGAAGTATACTGGATTATTTAAAGAACCCTGTTTTGTGGATTGGCTTGATTATTATAGTCGCCAGTATGTATCAATGCCTGTCACCGTATTTGCAAATTCATTATATCAAACAGAATGAACAGGTCACACAAAATGAAGTAGCATTGGAAGATGCCGATGTCATGGATGGGTACATTCCCACATCTGATGATAAAGAAAGAAGAAGGGAGTGGGAAGATACAATCAAAGAGACGTTAATGGACACCTCCCAAAATGGTTTTGGATTTAGCAGGCAGGAAGCGGATCATGTAATGAAAGAAATTCAGAATATGGATGTAAAGACTGCTTCTGAGTTTTTGGAATCCCAATATGGCTATTATAATGCAATATATGCTTATGAGGACCTTGAAATTCATAAGGGGACAGCAGAAGAAATCAATCATTATATCGAGCGGAAATTATCCGAACATTCTTTTTCCTGGTACTTTGCCAAAAAGTTCACGGATTTTGCAGGATTGCATATGGCCTTTTTTGCAACAGTCTTGCTATCATTTTTATTTATTCAGGATACACGAAAAAATACCTATGAATTATTACATACAAAGCCTGTTACGGCAATCCAATATATATGTGGGAAAATAATAAGCGGATTCATTAGTATGTTGGGCGTATTAGTGATTTTGAATGTTATATTCTTTATGCTGTGTTTGAAAACGTCTTTAGAATCGGGCTTTTCGGTAACACCAATTGATTTTTGTGTGAATTCTCTGATCTATATTGTGCCGAATCTTTTGATGATATGTTGTGTCTATACAATTACAGCATTAATATTTAAAAATCCGCTTCCGGCAGCACCAGTTTTGTTTTTACACATTATATATTCAAATATGCTGACCGAGAAGAATGATATTTATTATATGAGATCGTTCTCTATTATGGTGCGATTTCCTGGCAGGTTTTTTGAAACACATGCAGCCAAAATGTCAAATATAAATCAGATTATGCTTGTGATCGCATCTGTTATATTAGTATGTATTTCTGTTACAATCTGGAAAAGGAGGAGGGTTCATTGAAAACGGAACTAAAAAACTGCCTATCGTTATATAAGATTTTTTATTCATGTGCATTTATACTGATATTGTGTGTGATTCATCCGATTATATACTATGAAGAAATCGGTTCAGCAATTCAGTCTCCAATAGCATTTTTAACAATTATTTTTTGTAGTGACATATATTTGATGGAAGTAAAAAGTAAGCGTGCCGATGTATTTCATTTGTATGATCAAAAAAAGCAGTTAAAAGTAATATCGCAGAGAGTGGGCGTTCAAATATTATATTTATTAATACTTTCTTGTGTTGGATATGTTTTGTTTTTCTGGCAAAAACCGGGCAGTGTAAACGAAGGCATTTCGGGTATTCAGATATTTCTTTTATATTTCATTGCAATGTTTGGAACTATCTGGCTTTGGAGTATATGCT
>NZ_RBZR01000038.1:0-23321 GCF_003628495.1 Ruminococcus sp. B05
CATCAAAACTATATCAAGCTGCAATGGATGTAATCACCCGTGCGAACTGGGTTGCAGTAAAGGAGGTTAAAGCGAATATGTGTGAAGCATTAAAAGAATTAATGGCAGAAGAATTTCAAGAACAGGAGGAACTTGTGACCAAACGAGTAACGGAAGAAGTAACGAAACAAGTGACCGAACAAGTAACCGAAGAATTTATCCGAACTTTATTTAAGAATATTACCGATGCCGACAAACTGGCTGAACTATTGAATTTACCTGTAGAACAAATCAATAAAGTGTTGAATAGATGATCATTCCAACTCTTCATCCCTTTTCTTGCTTGGAGGTGTACCGTAATTGAAATAGGTGGAGCGATGATGGATTTACTTTTCTGGGATCTGAGGATACTTCCCCATATCCTTTGAGTTCTATTTACTTCACAACTTGAGCCAATACATTACTTACAAAAAAATTGATATAAGAAATTCGAGCGAATATGGAGTGAGCGTTGGAGACACTTAGAGCGTAAATTTTTGTGTTAATGAATTTGAACGAACGTGTTTGAAGCTGCGTAGCAGCAAGTTTGAGTTCAAATTCATTTGCTTTTAGCAAAAATTTACGCTCTTATGTGTCACCCGCTCATGGAATCTGAGCAAGAATTCTTGTATCAATTTTTTGTAAGGAACGTATTGCGACTTGATGAACTAAAGAGCAATCTAATGAATCAAAGTAGCTTGGCTCCCTCTTGACAATATAAAAATAAATATGATAAACTTGTTTAGTAATAAACAGTTCAACAGTGAACAATTTAAAAAACGAACAGTTCTCTGTTGAACAAATAAATTGATTAAAACTTGAACGAAAGGTGGAGAGACATTTGTGTGAAGAACAAATCCATGTAGGTCATCAAATACACAAAATGGATAGGACGATATCAAAATTGTTAGAGACGCGTGTAAAAGACGAAGGGCTGGATGAGGCTACACTGATGCATGGATGGATATTGCGTTATCTGTACGAGCATCAGGAGCAGGATATTTATCAGAAAGATATAGAGAAGTATTTTGGAATATGTCGTTCGGGAGTGACAAATATCATTCAGGCTTTGGAAAAGAAGGGGCAGGTTTACCGTGCTTCGGTAGAAACTGATGCCAGATTAAAGAAAGTTATGTTGACAGAAAAGGGCAAGTTAAGTCATGAAAAACTTGGAGAGATTTTCCAAAAGATGGATGCAGATCTTGAAGATGGAATTTCAGAAGAAGAAATCCAGGCATTTATGAATGTAATCAATAAGGTTTATTGTAATATTGAAAAAATGAAAGGAGAGAATCTATGATTCGTACTTTATTAAAAGAAGTAAAAGAGTATAAGGCAGCATCGATCGCGACACCAATTTTTATGATTCTGGAAGTATTGTTTGAAACATTGATTCCATTTTTAATGGCGTCGATCATTGATAAAGGTGTTAATACCGGAGACATCAACCATATTTATAAGGTTGGTGGAATTATGATCGTTGCGGCAGCATTAGGTTTGGTTGCGGGAATGGCAGGAGGACGTTATGGTGCGAAAGCTTCTACCGGATTTGCAAAGAATTTGAGAAATACGATGTTTGATCATATTCAGACATTTTCATTTGCAAATATCGATCATTTCAGCACAGCGGGATTGGTTACGCGTCTGACAACAGATGTGACAAACGTACAAAATGCATATCAGATGGTTCTGCGTATGATGATGAGGGCACCGGCGAGTATGATCTGCGCCATGGTCATGGCATTTGCAATTAATGCAAGACTGGCAAGTATTTATCTTGTTGCTGTTATAATTCTGGGAATCATTTTATTTTTCATTATCCGCCATGCAACAGCCTATTTCCAGCAGGCATTTCCGAAATACGATGCATTGAATGAATCTGTTCAGGAAAATGTATCTGCGATTCGTGTTGTAAAAGCATATGTAAGAGAAGAGCAGGAAACAAGTAAATTTCAGCGTGCGAGCAAAAACATTTATGACATTTTTGTAAAGGCGGAAAAGAACGTTGTGTGGAATGCTCCAATCATGATGTTTACGGTATATACCTGTATCATTCTGATTAGTTGGTTTGGAGCAAAAATGATAGTAGTTGATTCTCTGACGACAGGAGAGTTGATGAGTCTTCTTGCATATTGTATGAATATTTTGATGAGTTTAATGATGCTGTCTATGGTGTTTGTCATGATTTCCATGAGTATGGCCAGCATGCGCCGTATCGCAGAAGTGTTAGATGAAACAACAGATATTCACAATCCGGAAAATCCAATTTACGAAGTTTCGGATGGAAGCATCGAATTTAAAAATGTAGATTTTTCTTACAAAAAAGACAGTGCAGAAAAAGTTTTGAAAAATATTAATTTGGATATTCATTCAGGTGAAACAATCGGAATCATCGGAGGAACCGGTAGTGCAAAAACGAGCCTTGTCAATTTGATCAGCCGTCTGTACGACGTGTCGGATGGAGAGATTCTGGTTGGCGGAAAAAATGTAAAAGAATACGATTTGGACGTACTGAGAAATCAGGTTTCGGTTGTGCTTCAGAACAATGTATTATTTACCGGAAGTATTTTAGACAACCTTCGCTGGGGAAATAAAGAGGCTTCGGATGAGGAATGTATTCAGGCATGTAAATTGGCATGTGCCGATGAATTTATCGAGCGTTTCCCGCAGAAATACAATACACATATTGAGCAAGGTGGAAATAACGTATCCGGTGGTCAGAAACAGAGACTTTGTATTGCAAGAGCATTGCTAAAAAAACCGAAGATATTAATTTTGGATGACAGTACGAGTGCTGTCGATACAGCGACAGATGCAAAGATACGCCGTGCATTTAGAGAGGAAATTCCGGATACAACAAAGCTTATCATTGCACAGCGTGTATCCAGTGTACAAGATGCAGATCGTATCATTGTTATGGACGAAGGCCAGATCAATGGATTTGGTACGCATGAAGAACTACTCAAGACAAATGAGATTTATCGCGAGGTATATGAATCACAGACACAAGGCGGCGGAGATTTTGACGAAAATGGAGGTGAAGCATAATGCCAAGACCAATGGGAAAATCACAGAATAAAGTTAAAAATCCAGGGAAATTACTCATGCGATTGATGAATTACATTTTCCGGGATTATAAATTTCATTGTATTGCAGTATTCATTCTCATTTTTGTAGGCGTTATTGCAAATGTACAAGGAACGATGTTTACAAGAGATTTGATCGATAAATATATAACACCATTTCTTTTGTCCAGCGATACACCGAATTTTTCGCCACTGGCACATGCAATTGCAAGAGTTGCAGTATTTTATGGTATTGGAATTGTAGCAACATATGCATACAATCGTATTATGATAAATGTTACTCAGGGTATGATGATGAATATGCGAAATGAAATGTTTGAGCATATGGAAAAGCTTCCTATCAAATATTTTGACACGCATGCACATGGCGATATTATGTCAATCTATACAAATGATATTGATACGTTGCGCCAGATGGTCAGTCAGAGTATCCCGCAGATTATCAATAGTGGATTTACAATCATCAGTGTATTTATCAGTATGTTGATTTTAAATATTCCATTGACGATCGTGACACTTATCATGGTTGCAATCATGATTTGGGGAACAAAGAAATCTGCCGGACAGAGTGGAAAATATTTCCTGGAACAGCAGAGAAATCTTGGTAAAGTAAATGGATATATCGAAGAGATGATGAATGGTCAGAAGGTTGTAAAAGTATTCTGCCATGAAGAAGAAAGTAAAAAAGAGTTTAAAGAATTAAATGAAGCTTTGTTTGTAAGTGCAGACCGTGCAAATACATTTGCCAACTTCCTTGGACCTATGAATGCACAAATCGGAAACATCAGTTATGTAATCTGTGCAATCGTCGGAGGAGCACTTGCATTAAATAGTGTCGGCGGATTTACGTTGGGAGGACTTGCAAGTTTCCTGACATTTAATAAGAGCTTTAGTATGCCGATAAACCAGGTTAGCCAGCAGATGAATGCGATTGTAATGGCACTTGCCGGCGCGGAACGTATCTTTACATTGCTGGATGAGAAAGTGGAAGTAGATGATGGTTACGTTACATTAGTAAATGCAAAAGAGGAAAATGGAAAGCTTGTTGAGAGTGAAAAACGTACGGGACGCTGGGCTTGGAAGCATATTCATCAGGCAGATGGTTCCGTAGATTATGTTGAACTTCAGGGAAATGTTGTCTTTGACGGAGTAGATTTCGGATACAATGATGATAAGATTGTGCTTCACGATGTGAAATTATATGCGGAGCCGGGGCAAAAGATTGCGTTCGTTGGTTCTACAGGGGCAGGAAAAACAACCATTACAAACCTGATTAACCGTTTCTATGATATTCAGGATGGCAAAATCCGATACGATGGAATCAACATCAACAAGATAAAAAAAGCAGACCTGCGTCATTCGCTTGGAATTGTATTGCAGGATACACATTTATTTACAGGAACAGTAAAAGAAAATATTCGTTTTGGAAAACTGGATGCCACAGATGAAGAAATCATTGCAGCAGCAAAACTTGCAAATGCAGATGGATTCATCCGCAGACTTCCGGACGGATACGATACAATGATCACTGGTGACGGAGCAAACTTAAGTCAGGGACAAAGACAGCTGTTAGCAATCGCCAGAGCAGCTGTGGCAGATCCGCCGGTATTGATTTTGGATGAGGCGACAAGCTCAATTGATACACGTACAGAGCGTATCATTCAGGAAAGTATGGACAGATTGATGCATGGACGTACAACATTTGTTATTGCACATCGTCTGTCAACAGTCCGCAACTCTGATTGTATCATGGTTCTCGAACAAGGTAGAATTATTGAAAGAGGTACACATGATCAGTTGATTGAAGAGAAAGGGAAGTATTACCAGTTGTATACGGGAAATACGATTTCGGCGTAGGGGCTATTTAGTTCATTAATTAACGATAAGGTACTACGCGAAAATAAATTGGATACATTTCTGTTCAGATTTAAGTCGGAGAGAAATACATAAAGGCGTAGATTTTGGCTAAATACAATAAACTTGAACTCAAACTCACTGCTTCGCAGTTCAAACACGTTCGTTCAAGTTTATTAACCCCAAAATCTACGCCTTAAGTATTTCCAACTCCTCTATCATATTCACTGAAATGTATCCAATTTGTTTTCGTTTTGTACGTTATCGAATGCTTGATGAATTAAATAGTAGAACTTTACTGGACGAGCGTTGCGGATATATCATTTTGATGGGGGTATCTGCGATAATGGATTTGATGGAAGTGAAGATGCGTAATTTCTGCAGGATGTATCTGCAAGTTATAGAAAGAGCAAGTTGAGTAGGATGCAGAATTTTGATAGGGAGCATCTGCAATGGCGAATAAACCGAGAATATAGATACATCAGATACCAGAAAATTGAATCTACTCATCCATCCATCTATTTTAATCACGGTACACCTCCAAGAAAGAAAAGACTATGCACTCCAGCGAATTGGAGTCGGGCTTGCCCGACGAAGCTCCCGCAGGAGTGCATAGTCTTTTTCTTGCTTGGAATTGTCGTGAACTAAATAGCAACTTCCACTTGACATTTGCAAAACACAGCGTTATTATGAACATATGAACAGATGCTCATATGTTAAAAAGAAGGAGGACACACAAATGGCGATACACGATGTAGAATGTTGTGAAGAATACCAGACTCATGAAGACTTATTAAAGCTTGTACATGAGCAGATGCCGGATGAAGATGAGTTATATGATCTGGCAGAGTTGTTTAAGGTTTTTGGAGATTCAACAAGAATCAGAATTTTATTTGTGCTATTTGAAGCAGAAGTGTGTGTGTGTGACCTGGCAGAAGCATTGAATATGACGCAGTCAGCAATTTCACATCAGCTTCGAATTTTGAAACAGTCAAAATTAGTAACGAGCAGAAGAGATGGTAAGCAAGTGTTTTACTCACTGGCGGATGGTCATGTAAGAACGATCATTGCACAGGGGAGAGAACATATAGAAGAATAAAAGAAAGGAAGTCAATTATTATGAAGAAAAAATTCAAATTACAGGATCTGGATTGTGCAAATTGTGCAGCTAAAATGGAGGAAGCTATCAAAAAAATCGATGGTGTGAATGATGCAAGTGTAAGCTTTATGATGCAAAAGATGACAATCGATGCAGATGATGCAAGATTTGATGAGATTGTAAAAGAAGCAGTTGCTATCTGTGCAAAAGTTGAGCCGGATTGTAAAGTGTTGCTGTAATTATTCAGATTCTATGTTATAAAATCCAGCATAGTTGTGAATTAATAAAAGAAAATCAGATTTCAGGAGGAATTATGACAAAGAAACAAAAAAAGATGTTATACCGAATCATCATAACATTTATTTTATTTTCAATATTGATGGTCACAGAGCATTTAGGAATGTTGGAAAAATTTAATACGATTGTATTATTTATCATTTATTTAATTCCTTATCTGGTTATTGGATATGATATTGTATGGAAGGCAGCCCGAAATATCAAAAATGGACAGATATTTGATGAGAACTTTTTAATGATGATTGCAACTTTTGGCGCTTTCGGAGTGCAGGAATATTCAGAAGCAGTAGCAGTTATGCTGTTCTATCAGGTAGGCGAATTATTTCAGGGATATGCGGTTGGTAAATCGCGCCAGTCTATTTCAGCCATGATGGATATTTGCCCGGAATATGCAAATGTGGAAGAAGATGGGAATCTTGTTCAGGTAGACCCGGATGACGTGGAAATCGGAACCGTGATCGTGATAAAGCCGGGTGAACGTATTCCACTGGATGGTATTGTTGTAGAAGGTGAATCCATGATTGATACTGCGGCATTGACAGGAGAGTCTGTTCCTAGAAGGGCAGTTGCCGGTGATGAGATTATCAGTGGTTGTGTCAATGGAAGCGGTACGTTAAAAGTTCGCACGACAAAAGAATTTGATGATTCTACAGTTGCAAAGATTTTAGAGCTTGTTGAAAATGCAAGCAGTAAGAAATCGAAAACAGAAAATTTCATTACGAGATTTGCAAAATATTATACACCGGTTGTAACGATCGGTGCAGTTATTCTGGCGGTTCTGCCACCATTAATTCTCGGCGGCGGTTGGGGAGACTGGATTCAGAGAGCATGCATTTTCCTTGTTATCTCATGCCCATGTGCACTTGTTATTTCTGTACCACTTGGATTTTTCGGTGGAATCGGAGCAGCATCTAAGATTGGTGTACTTGTAAAAGGAAGTAACTACTTAGAAGCCGTTGCGGAGATGACAACGATTGTATTTGACAAAACAGGTACATTGACAAAAGGAGAATTCAAAGTATCCGAGTTGAAACCATCCAATTGTACAGAAGCGGAATTGTTGGAGCTTGCGGCATTGGGGGAAGGGTATTCTACACATCCGATTGCAAATTCTATCAAAGAAGCATATGCACAAAATATTGATATGAATCGTGTGTCAGATGCGGAAGAAGAAGCCGGACACGGTGTAAATGTTAAGATTGACGGTCAGGAAGTGCTGATTGGTAACGAGAAACTGATGAAAGCACATCAGGTTGAATATGTGCCATGTGAGAGTGCAGGAACAATCGTATATGTTGCAAAAGCAGGAACATTTGCAGGAGCGATTGTAATTTCCGACACGATTAAAGAAGGTGCCAAAGAGGCAATTCATGATATGAAACAGGTCGGCGTAAAGAAATGCGTTATGTTGACAGGTGACCGTCAGGCAGCAGCACAGGCAGTTGCAGACGAATTAGCTTTGGATGAAGTTCACGCAGAGCTGCTTCCGGGAGACAAAGTCTCACAAGTCGAAACTTTGTTGTCAAGTCAGGAAAACAAAGAAAAATTAGCATTTGTCGGAGATGGAATCAATGATGCGCCGGTACTTTCCAGAGCAGATATCGGTATTGCCATGGGAAGCATGGGCTCGGATGCAGCAATCGAAGCGGCAGATGTTGTATTGATGGATGATGATGTGAGAAAAATCGCATCGGTTGTAAAAATTGCAAGAAAAACACTTAGGATTGTAAAACAGAACATTGTATTTGCACTTGCAGTCAAGGCGTTGGTATTAATCTTGGGTGCATTAGGTATGGCGAATATGTGGGAAGCTGTATTTGCAGATGTTGGAGTATCAGTCATTGCGATTTTGAATTCAATGAGGGCGTTGAAATAGAACCAGTTAGGGACGGGGATGAATGGCTCTTTTGCTCGCAAAAGAGCCATTCATCCCCGTCCCTAACTGGTTCACCTGTCCCTACACTTAAACCCCAATATCTGCATATCCTCTGGCAGTGGGGCAATAAAGTCCATATGCTCTCCCGTAATCGGATGAGTAAACTGCATACGATAGGAATGCAGTGCCTGTCGACTCATAAATTCCATATCCGGGTTGTAGAGATAATCCCCAATCAGCGGAAAACCGAGATATTTCATATGAATACGAATCTGATGGGTACGGCCCGTTTCCAGATGAAGGGAGACAAGGCTGTGCCCGTTTTTCTCTTCTAATACCTGATAATGTGTCACGGCCCGTTCACCCTGTTCAAAATCGACGGTACGTTCAATGATTGAGCCTGGCTTTCGGGAAAGCGGAGCATCAATTGTACCACAAGGTGGTGTTACAGAACCACGGACGATGGCACGATATTCTCTCGAAATCGTATGTTCTCTTACCATTTGAGAGAGGATACTGGAACTGACCATATGTTTTGCGATAATCGTCAGACCGGAAGTGTCACGGTCCAGGCGGTTGGTACAGCGGAAGATGAAAGGCTTTCCTTGCTGTTCGTAGTACCAGGCAAGGGCATTTGCAAGAGAATTATAATAATTATTCTGCGAAGGATGAATCGGCATGCCGGCTGGCTTGTTGATGACAAGGATATCTTCATCTTCGTAAATGATATTCAAAGGAAGTTCTGTAGGCGGAATCTTTTCGGAACATTCGGTTTCCTGAATGCGGATAGTAAGTGTGTCATCGGTATGAAGGTGTTCATTTAGATGAAGCCAGACTCCATTTACAAGAATGCTTTCGTGCATCTTCTTTAACTCCGTCAGATTCTGGCGGGAGTATCCTTGGCGGCGTAAAAATTGTTCAATGCGAAGACCGGAATCGGATTCGGATATATTGTAAGTGATTGTGCGGTTCATGTAATTTGAAAATCTCCTTTTATAGTCTGAAAATAGTGTATCATATTTGTCAACTAGGGAACCACAGGGACGGGGATAACTGGCTCTTTTGCGAGCAAAAGAGCCAGTTATCCCCGTCCCTGTGGTTCTCTTCATTCATCCCCATCCCTGTGGTTCTACTTGTCAACTATACTCTCAATTGTGTATAATAGAAAAATCAGAAAAACACTGAATATGAATTTACGAGAGGTAAGAAAGACAAGTATGGATATTAATCAGAGATTAACAGAAGAACTTCAGGTAAAACGCTGGCAGGTTGATGCAGCGGTAAAATTAATAGATGAGGGAAATACAATTCCATTTATTTCAAGATATAGAAAAGAAGCAACTGGTTCATTAAATGATGAGCAGTTGAGAAAGTTATATGAGAGACTTGTGTATCTTCGCAATCTGGAAGAGAAGAAGGAACAGGTGTTATCAAGCATTGAAGAACAGGGCAAGCTGACAGAGGAGCTTAAAGCACAAATTCTTGCGGCAGAAACTCTTGTTGTTGTGGAGGATTTGTATCGTCCATATCGTCCTAAGAGAAGAACGCGTGCGACGATCGCAAAGGAAAAAGGACTGGAACCTCTGGCAGCATTGATTACATTGCAGCAGACGAAAGCTGCACTGGAAGAGGAAGCACAAAAATATATATCAGAAGAAAAAGATGTGAAGACAGTGGATGATGCCATCGCAGGAGCAAAAGATATCATTGCAGAATCCATTTCAGATGAGGCGGACTATCGTAGCTGGATTCGTAAGCAGACAATGAAAAAAGGTAAGCTGGTGTCAACAGCAAAAGATGCCGAGGCAGAGTCTGTCTATGAGATGTATTATGAATTTGAAGAAGCTTTGAGCAAGCTGGCAGGACACCGTATACTTGCGTTGAATCGTGGTGAGAAAGAAAAATTCCTGACAGTAAAGATTGAGGCACCGGAAGACGATATTTTGCGTTACTTAGAAAAGCAGGTGATACACCAGGATAATCCATATACGACACCGGTTTTAAAAGCGGTTGTGGAAGATAGTTATAAACGTCTGATCGCACCGGCGATTGAGCGTGAAATTCGAAGCGAATTGACAGAGACGGCAGAAGATGGCGCAATTGAAGTATTTGGCAAAAACCTTCATCAGCTTTTGATGCAGCCGCCGATCACAGGTCAGGTCGTGCTTGGATGGGATCCGGCATTTCGTACAGGATGTAAACTGGCCGTAGTGGATGCAACTGGAAAAGTAATCGGCACAACAGTCATTTACCCGACAGCACCGACTACTCCGGCAAAGATTAAGGCATCGAAGGATTTGCTTAAGAAAATTATTCCAAAGTACCATGTGTCATTGATTTCTCTTGGAAATGGAACGGCTTCACGTGAGTCTGAGCAGTTTATTGTAGAGTTATTAAAAGAGATGCCGGATCAGCATGTGCAGTATGTAATCGTAAATGAGGCCGGAGCTTCGGTATATTCGGCAAGTAAGCTGGCAAGCGAAGAATTTCCAAAGTTTGATGTAGGACAGAGAAGTGCGGCATCAATCGCACGCCGTTTGCAGGACCCACTGGCAGAGCTTGTTAAGATCGATCCAAAATCCATCGGTGTCGGTCAATATCAGCATGACATGAACCAGAAGAAACTGGGGGAATCTCTGAATGGTGTGGTAGAAGATTGTGTAAATAAAGTCGGTGTGGATCTAAATACAGCGTCTGCCCCATTATTATCTTATATTTCAGGTATTTCCAGTGCCATTGCAAAAAATATTGTTGCATATCGTGAGGAAAACGGAACATTTGCAGACCGTAAACAATTATTAAAGGTTGCAAAACTCGGACCAAAAGCATTTGAGCAGTGCGCCGGATTTATGAGAATCCAGGGCGGAAAGAATCCTTTGGATGCCACAGGAGTACATCCGGAATCTTACGAGGCAGCAGCGAAGCTTCTTGAAAAACAGGGCTTTTCACTGGACGATATCAGAAATGGTAATCTGACCGGATTGTCATTGACGATCAAGGATTATAAGAAACTGGCAGAAGAACTGGAAATTGGAGAAATTACATTGCGAGATATCGTAAAAGAACTGGAAAAACCGGCAAGAGATCCGCGTGATGAGATGCCAAAACCAATCCTCCGCACAGACGTACTGGAGATGAAAGACTTGAAAGAAGGCATGGTTTTAAAAGGAACTGTGCGAAATGTAATCGATTTTGGTGTATTTGTTGATATCGGAGTACATCAGGATGGGCTCGTACACATTTCACAGATTACAGATAAATATATCAAACACCCGTTAGAAGCGGTCAGTGTAGGCGATATCGTAGATGTTAAGGTAATGAGTGTGGATTTGAAGAAAAAGAGAATCCAGCTTACAATGCGTGGAATTTCACAATAAAAAAAGAAGAAAAAACAAAAAAATGTTTTTACGTGAAAACGATTGTTAACTTTAAATAAAAAAAGGTTGACAATTGTTTTCTTTTTCTTTATACTGTCAACGTATTGTTGTTCGCTAAAGATTAGTTGAAGCAATATATTCATGAATGAAGTGGATGAATAGTTATTACGAATGGGAGGCATAAAAACATGCAAAAATCAAAAATTTCAGTTCAGGATATCTGTAGTATTGCAATCATGACAGCGATTACTGTAGTGATGGCACAGATTTCAATTCCAATGCCAATGGGGGTACCGATGACGATGCAGACATTTGCTATTACACTGGCCGGAGTTATTCTTGGTTCGAAAAAGGGCGGTCTGTCAATTCTTGTTTACGTTCTACTCGGAGCAATCGGTGTACCGGTATTTGCAGGATTTTCAGGTGGAGTTCAGAATTTGATCGGACCTACAGGCGGATTTATTATTTCATTTCCAATTATGGCTTATGTCATTGGTCTTGGTGTTGAACACCGTAAGAAAAAAGGAATGTTCGTATTAATGCTTATTCTTGGAACAGTTTTGAATTATGTGGTTGGTGTTGCAATGTTCTGTATTATCATGAACAGCTCTGTTATGACAGGAATTACAGCCTGCGTACTTCCATTTATTCCAACTGCGATTATTAAAGCTGTTGTTGCAGCACTTTTAGGATTGCAGATCCGTTCAAGATTGGGAGCAGCATTACAATGGGCATAAAATTAAGACCACACCATTTATTGTGTACGCAAGGGTATAGCGGAAAAGGATATAGTGAGGAATTTGTAGAGCATATGAATGAGGTTGTGGCAATGCTTCGAAGAGAAGAACCGACCTTAATTGATCTGACATTTTCAACAGATACATTGTGCGGCGCCTGTCCAAATATGAAGGCTGTCGATAATTGTGAGACAAATGAAAAAGTAAAACGATATGACCGAAAGGTAGTAGAATATTTTCAATTAGAAGAGAAAGAATATGTTTATCAGGAGCTTGTGAAACAGATTCGCGAACAAATCACTCCTGAGATGCTGGAAGATATCTGTGACGGATGTAGCTGGTATCCGATCAGTGCCTGTCGAAAAAAGATATTATGCAATTATTTACAGGGGTTAGATAAAGCAGAGTAATCACAGTAAAGGAGCATTTTGCTGTACCGTATATAAAAATGATAATTGGCTTCATAAGGAGGTCAGTTATCATTTTTTTATTCAAATTTCCTTGACATCTCCTGTAAAACACAGCACAATATTAGTTAGACTATACAAAAACAATGTACGTAATTACAAAAAAGAAATGGGGAAAGAACATGAAGATTTTAATTAAAAACGGCATGATTGTTTCTGATTCAGAAACTTATCAGGCAGATATTTTGATTGAGGATGAAAAAGTAAAATGGATTGGAACAGATTTGCCAAAGACAGATGTAGACACAGTGATCGATGCAGAAGGAAAATATGTAATTCCGGGAGCTATTGATGTGCATACACATATGGACATTGATGTTGGGATTGCAAGAGCAGTAGATGATTTCTATGACGGAACAGTTGCTGCGGCATGTGGAGGTACCACTTCGATCGTGGATCATATGGGATTTGGTCCGGCAGGAGTTCCGCTTCATTATCAGTTTAATGAGTATAAGAAACTGACAGAAGGAAAAGCTGTCATTGACTATGGATTCCATGGTGTTGCACAGCATGTGGATGATGACATTATCGCAGAGCTTGAGACAATGGCAGAGGATGGAATTCCAAGTGTGAAAGCGTATTTGACTTATGGATTTAAACTGAATGACGCAGAAGTCCTCCAGATATTGAAAAAGATGAAAGAGATTGGCGGAGTGACAGCATTTCACTGTGAGAACCATGAATTAGTAGAATACATGAAAAAGAAACTGGTGAAGGAAGGGAAAACAGCACCGATTTACCATGCGAAGAGCCGTCCGAATCTGGTAGAAGCAGAAGCAGTAGAGAGAGTATTGAAGCTTGCACGCCTTGCTGGAGACGCACCGGTTTACATCGTTCATTTATCATGTAAAGAAAGTTTGGAAGCAGTTCGTGAAGCAAGAAGAAACGGACAGAAGAACATTTTTGTAGAGACATGCCCACAGTATCTGCTGTTGACAGAAGAATGTTATGAAAGAGAAGATGGTTTGAAATATATCATGTCGCCACCGCTTCGTACACAGGCAGACTGTGACGCACTTTGGGAAGGGTTGGCAGATGGAACAATCCAGGTTGTGGCAACGGACCATTGTCCATTTAATTATGGAATTGAAAAACAGATGGGTAAAGATGATTTTACAAAATGTCCAAATGGTGCACCGGGAGTCGAGGAACGCTTGATGCTTCTTTATTCAGAAGGTGTTGTGAAAAATAGAATTTCATTCCAGAAACTGGTAGAGACTCTTTGTACAAATCCGGCCAAGATTTATGGATTATGTCCACAAAAAGGCGTATTGCAGCCGGGAGCCGACGGAGATCTGGTAGTGATCGATCCGAAGAAAGAGTCTGTTATTACAAAGAGCAGAATGCATGGGGCAGCAGATTACACAGGATATGAAGGCTGGAATATAAACGGTGAGATCGATATGGTTATGCAGCGTGGACGCGTGATCGTAAAAGAGAATGATTTTGTGGGAGAAAAAGGTGCAGGACAGTTTATCCACCGTCACACATTAAAGGCAGAAGATATAAATTAAGGGCTGTAAAAACAGTTATGAGCAGGAGAACAGTATGGCAATCAATCAGGCAGCAAAAAGAATTTTAAAGGCATTATCGTTTGACGGCGTGGAAGTAGAGGCGTTCCGTCATATGGCGGATTTAAAACGCTTAGATCCGATGAAGATATTTTATAAGAAGATAGATGAAAAAATATATAATGGAAGTCATGAGGTACCAGTCCGTATTTTCTTCCCGAATGAAAAGAGCTTTCAGGAGAGTGAAGATAAGCGGCATGACAGTAAAGATAAAAAGCTGCTTTTGTTCATACATGGAGGCGGCTGGGTGACAGAGAGTATTGATAATTATGAAAGAATCTGTGCAAGACTTGCAGATGCAACCGGGCAGTATGTTGTTGCGGTTGAATACAGACTGGCACCGGAAGATAAGTTTCCATCTGGATTAGAGGATTGTTATGCGGTTGCAAAAGCATTATATCGCGGAGAATTTGTGTTAAATGTAAAACCGGAAAATATTACATTGATCGGGGACAGTGCGGGCGGCAATCTCTGTGCGGCACTGTCTTTGATGGCACGGGACCGCGGTGAATTTATGCCGGACAGACAGATTTTAATCTATCCGGCTACTTATAATGATTATACAGAGAATTCGCCATTTCCGTCTGTGAAGGAAAATGGGACAGACTATCTTTTGACAGCGGGAAAAATGCAGGATTACATCGATCTTTATGCAAGAGATGAAGAAGACAAAAAGAATCCGTATTTTGCACCATACGTGGCAGAAGATGTGAGTAATCAGCCGGATACATTGATACTTACATCCGAATTCGATCCGCTTCGAGATGAAGGTGAGGCATATGGAAAACGTTTGAAAGAGGCTGGGAACCGTGTGGAGATCCATCGTATCAAAGATGCACTTCACGGCTATTTTGCACTGGGTATCAAGCAGTTACATGTGCAGGAAAGTTTCACCTATATCAATGCATTTTTGAAGGGAGAAACATTGTGAATCAAAAAAAAGCGCGCTGGAGAAAACTAGATAATGCAGCAAAATTATATTCTGCAGCCAGCAATAAAAAGGATACAAGAGTATTTAGGTTTTACTGTGAACTAAAAGAAGAGGTCAAACCAACGCTTTTACAAAAAGCACTGGACCAGACGATGGAGACATTTCCAATGTTTCTTATGGTACTTAGAAAAGGCTTGTTCTGGCATTATCTTGAACCTTGTAATTTGCATCCGATTGTAAAAGAAGAATACAAAGAGCCTTGCAGCAGGCTTTATATAAAAGATAAAAAAAACCTGCTTTTTGAGGTGACATACTATAAAAAAAGAATCAATTTTGAAGTGTTCCATGTATTGACGGACGGAACCGGAGCAACTGAATTTTTAAAAGAACTGGTGACCAATTATTTGTATCTGGTGCATAAAGAGGAAGGATTAGAGCAGATTTCAATGCTTCCGGAAGATATGACTGTGCAGGATCAAGAGGATGACAGCTTTTTGAAATATTATTCAAAAGAGCAGCGCCGTCCAAAAGAAAAGAAAATACATGCATTTCAAATTAGAAAGAAAAAGAAAGACGGACATCATCTCCATGTTCATGAAAGTGTAGTTTTGGTGCAGGATGTGCTGAAGCGAAGCAGGGAACTTGGGGTGTCTATGACCGTATTTTTGACGGCGGTATATTTGATGGCAATCCATGAGGAAATGTCAAAAATGCAGGAAAAAAGACCGGTAGTATTGATGGTGCCTGTAAATTTGAGAAAATTTTTCCCGTCTACTTCGATGCTGAATTTCTTCAACTGGATTGAGCCGGGATATGATTTTACAAAACAGGACAACAGTTTTGAGGCTGTACTGGAATATACGAAAGAATTTTTTAAAGAGCAGCTGACAAAAGAAAAAATGTCGGCACATATAAGTGAATTGCTTGCATTGGAGCTTCATCCGATTTTGAGACTTGCTCCATTGGAATTGAAAAATCTGTGTATTCATGCAGGAGCAAAATTTTCCGAGAAAAATGTGACGGCAATCTTTTCGAATATGAGTGTAGTCAAGATGCCGGAGAGCTATGTACCTTATATAGAACGGTTTGGTGTGTACACCAATACTCCGAAATTAGAACTGTGTCTGTGTTCATTTCAGGATAAATTGTCATTTGCATTTACATCCAGATATGACACAGAAAATATTGAGAGAAATTTTTATCGCATATTAAAAGAACAGGGAATTTCATCAGAAGAAGTTAAGCCGGTATTTCCAAAACCGCACGTGCTAAGCGAACAGGAAATGAAAGTATATAAAATATATAGTTTTCTGTGTATCGCACTTGTGGCAGTGATGCTTGTTACTGACTGGAATTTTCATCCACAGGTCCGCTGGACTCTGTTTACAGCAGGCGGTGTGACAACAATGTGGATTGCTTCGTCAATTGGATTTTTCAAGAGGTATAACTTGTTGAAAAACGTGATGTGGCAGCTTTTTATAGGAACCATAATATGTTTTATATGGGATGTTTTGACCGGCTGGCATAGCTGGTCGGTAGATTTGGTGTTACCGATCATGAGTGTGGCTACGCTTGTAGCAATGTTTGTGATTGCAAAAGTGCAAAAAAGTCCGGTGAGAGAATACCTTATATATGAAATTATGGCAGCCGGATATGGGCTGATGCTGCCTATGATCCTGCTTTTATGCAAGAAAGTAAAAAATCCGACAGTGAGTATGTTTGGAGCACTGATCTGTTTCTTGTTCCTGGTAGGAGTGATTTTATTTAAAGGAAAAGAATTTAAAGAAGAGATGCATAAAAATTTGCATGTATAAAAATAGAATCGTTGCATTTTTGAGGGTGAAAAGTAATATTTTTCACAAAGAAAGTGCAACGATTTTTTTTAGAATCTTGAACAGAGTCATACCTTTATGGTAAGATAAACATAATTATGGAAATATAACGTTTTTGAGGAGGAAAATCATGATTAATAAACTTATTGAGAACATTAAAAAGACAAATGCACCAATCGTAGTAGGACTGGATCCAATGTTGAATTACATTCCGGAGCATGTACAGAAAAAAGCATTTGCTGAATATGGGGAAACTTTAGAGGGTGCCGCAGAAGCAATCTGGCAGTTCAATAAGGAAATCGTGGATAAAACATATGATTTGATTCCAGCTGTAAAGCCACAGATCGCAATGTACGAGCAGTTTGGTATTCCTGGACTTGTGGCATTCAAAAAAACAGTAGATTACTGTAAATCAAAAGGACTGGTTGTAATCGGAGACATCAAACGTGGAGATATCGGTTCTACCTCAGCTGCATATGCAGTAGGACATATCGGTAAAGTTAAAGTTGGAAGCAAAGAATTTACTCCATTTGATGAAGATTTTGTAACAGTCAATCCATATCTTGGATCTGACGGAGTAAAACCTTTCGTTGAAGTATGTAAAGAAGAGAAGAAAGGTCTCTTTATCCTTGTTAAAACTTCAAATCCATCCAGTGGAGAATTCCAGGATCGTCTTGTAGACGGACGTCCGCTCTATGAACTGGTAGGCGAAAAAGTAGCAGAGTGGGGAGCTGACTGCATGGGTGATGAGTACAGCTATATCGGAGCTGTTGTCGGAGCAACATATCCGGAGATGGGTAAAGCACTTCGTAAAGTAATGCCAAAATCTTACATTCTTGTACCTGGATACGGTGCACAGGGCGGACAGGGAAAAGACCTTGTACATTTCTTTAATGAAGATGGACTTGGCGCGATTGTAAACTCTTCTCGTGGAATTATTGCAGCTTACAAACAGGATGCATATGCAAAATTCGGAGCTGAAAACTTTGGTGATGCATCTCGTGCAGCAGTAGAAGCAATGGTTGCTGATATCCAGGGAGCACTTGCGAACAGATAAGGAGAGTTAAGATGACAAAGCAGAAAGAACAGGCATTGGTAGTATCACAGGAGCAGCTTGCAGATGGAATCTTCAGTATGTGGATCCAGACAAAAGCAGCTGATACAACAAAGCCGGGACAGTTTATTTCTATGTATACAAACGATGGAAGCAAGTTGCTTCCTCGTCCAATCAGTATCTGTGAGATTGATGCGGTAAATGGACGTCTTCGTGTTGTATATCGTGTGACAGGAGAGAATACAGGAACAGAGCAGTTTTCAAAGCTGGAAGCGGGAGATACAATTCCGGTTGTCGGACCTTTGGGAAATGGATTCCCTTATGAGAAGGCAGCTGGCAAGAAAGTATTTCTTATGGGTGGAGGAATTGGAGTTCCACCGATTCTTGAGCTTGCAAAACAGATGGAATGCGAGAAAAAACAGATTGTTGTAGGATATCGTGATGCACAGACATTTTTAAAAGAAGAGTTTGAGCAAAACGGAGAAGTTTATATTTCCACAGAAGATGGAAGTGTAGGAACAAAAGGGAATGTTATGGATGCAATTCGAGAGAATGCTCTGGATGCGGACATGATCTATGCCTGTGGACCGACACCGATGCTTCGTGCAATCAAAGCATATGCAGAAGAAAACAATATCGAATGCTACATTTCACTGGAAGAGCGTATGGCATGCGGAATCGGAGCATGTCTTGCATGTGTATGTAAGTCGAAAGAGAAAGATCATCACAGCAATGTAAATAACAAACGAATCTGTAAGGATGGTCCGGTATTCTTATCTACGGAGGTGGAAATCTAATGAATATGAAAGTGAATATTGCAGGTGTAGAATGGAAGAATCCGGTTACAGTTGCATCCGGAACCTTTGGTTCAGGAGCAGAGTATTCTGATTTTGTAGATTTGAATAAGCTGGGAGCTGTCACAACAAAAGGTGTGGCAAATGTTCCTTGGGCGGGAAATGCAACTCCGAGAGTAGCAGAAACTCCAAGCGGAATGATGAATGCGATCGGTCTGCAGAATCCGGGTATCGAATTATTCTGTGAAAGAGATATTCCATATCTTAAGCAGTTTGATACAAAGATTATTGTCAACGTTTGTGGACATGCACCGGAAGAATATCTGGCAGTTGTAGAGCGTCTGGCAGATGAGCCAATCGATATGATGGAAATCAACATCTCATGTCCAAACGTTAACGCAGGTTTCCTTGCTTTTGGACAGGATGCACGTAATGTGGAAGAGTTGACAGCACAGATCAAAAAACTTGCAAAGCAGCCGGTTATTATGAAACTGACTCCAAATGTAACAGATATTACAGAGATTGCAAAGGCAGCAGAAGCCGGTGGAGCGGATGCAGTGTCACTGATCAATACATTGACAGGTATGAAGATTGATATCAATCGAAAAACATTTGCGGTAGCAAATAAAACAGGTGGTGTATCAGGTCCGGCAGTACATCCAATCGCAGTGCGTATGGTATATCAGGTTGCTCAGGCAGTTCAGATTCCAATCATCGGAATGGGCGGTATCGCATCAGCAGAAGATGCAATTGAGATGATCCTCGCAGGTGCAAGTGCAGTGTCTGTAGGAACAGCAAATTTCTACAATCCGACAATTACAATGGATGTTGTAGAGGGCATCGAGAAGTACATGAAGAAAAATGGATTCGAGTCCGTAGCAGATATGGTAGGAATCGTAAAATAGAACCGAGAACCAGTTGGGGACGGAGTTTTCCGGATTTTTTGCTAGAAGCAGTTGTGGACGGAGAAAAGTGGCTTTTGAGAGCCAATTTTCTCCGTCCCTTTTGGCTTTTCCTTGCAAAAAAAAGCCGGAAAACTCCGTCCCTGTTTGGCTTTTTTTAAAAGAATACTTGCAAATTTATACAAAAATATGTATACTAAATGCAATTCAATAAACCTACCGAAATGGTATGGAAATAGAATCTGGAGGACATAACATGGGAAGAGAGATAGAGACAAAATGTATTCATTTAGAATCGGAAGAAGACTGTATAAAGAATTATGGTGCAATTAGTTATCCGATTTACCAGACAGCAACCTATGCACATCCGGGTGTGGAACAAAGTACAGGATATGATTACAGCAGACTTCAGAATCCGACTAGGGAACATCTGGAGAAAATTATTGCAACACTGGAAAATGGAAACGATGCATTTGCATTTTCATCCGGAATGGCAGCAATTACGATGGCAATGGAGCTGTTCAAACCGGGAGACCACCTGATCGTCGATTCAGATTTGTATGGCGGAAGCATCCGGCTGTTTAGCAATGTATCAGAAAAAAACGGAATTACATTTTCAAGAGTAGATTGTTACAAAGAAGATGTAGAAGCTTATGTTCAGGATAATACAAAAGCAATTTATATTGAAACTCCGACCAATCCAATGATGAATGTAACAGATATTCGGAAGATGGCAGAGATTGCAAAAAAATACAAGCTATTATTAATCGTTGACAATACATTTCTATCTCCGTATTTCCAAAATCCGTTGGAGTTGGGAGCAGATATCGTAATTCACAGTGGGACAAAATATCTTGGCGGACATAATGATACGCTGGCAGGATTTCTTGTGACAAAGAGTGAAGAAATCAGTGAAAGATTCCGTTTTTTGATTAAAACAACCGGAGCAGGACTGGCACCATTTGACAGTTGGCTGATTTTAAGAGGGGTAAAGACGCTTGGACTCCGTATGGAACGAGCACAGGAAAATGCGATTGAAATTGCAAAATGGTTAAAGACGCAGCCTGCAGTTACCAAAGTCATTTACCCGGGCTTAGAGGAGCATCCGGGACATGAAATTATGAAAAAGCAGGCGAGAGGATTTGGCGCAATGCTGACGTTCCAGCTTAGGAGCAAAGAGGACGCATTTACAATATTAGAAAAGGTACGATTGATCCAGTATGCAGAAAGCCTCGGAGGAGTAGAAACCTTGATTACATATCCTACAACACAGACACACGCAGATGTGCCGGAGGAAATCCGCATAAAAAACGGAATTACTGATGCAACACTTCGTTTGTCTGTCGGAATCGAGAATATCAAAGATTTGCTGGAAGAGTTGGAGCGTGTGTTTGGAGAACTGGAAGAAAAGGAATGGTAGAAAACATGGCAGAGAGAAATTTAGATTTTGATAAAATAGTAGACCGAAGAAATACAAGATGTTTAAAATATGATTTCGCAGTGGAGCGTCATATGCCGGCAGATGTGTTGCCACTGTGGATAGCGGATATGGATTTCGAGACTTCTTCTTATATTGAAGATGCACTGATCGAGCGTGCAAAGCATGCGATTTACGGATATAGCGATGTGAAGACGCCATATTTTGAGATTTTGAAAAAATGGATGCAGAAACATCACGATTGGGATATCCAGAGAAAATGGCTTATCAAAACACCGGGAGTCGTATTTGCCCTGGCAATGGCTGTAAAAGCTTATACAGAACCGGGAGATGCTGTTTTAATCCAGCAGCCAGTCTATTATCCATTTTCAGAAGTCATTAAAGATAACGGAAGAAATGTTGTAAGCAACACCCTGTATCTTGGAGAAGATAACCGTTATCACATTGATTTTGAAGACTTTGAGCAGAAAATCGTAGAGAACCAGATCGAAGTATTCCTCTTATGTAATCCGCATAATCCGGTTGGAAGAGTCTGGACAAAAGAAGAGCTTACAAGACTTGGAGATATTTGCGTCAAACATCATGTAACTGTTGTAAGTGATGAAATCCATGAAGATTTTGTATTTAAAGGGAAACATCAGGTTTTTGCAAATATCAAAAAAGAATATGAAGAAATCACAGTAACCTGCACTGCGCCGAGCAAGACATTTAACATTGCCAGTCTAATGATATCTAATATTCTGATTCCAAATCCGGAATTAAAAAGAAAATTTAAACATCAAATGGATGCAGCAGGTATCAGCCAGTTAAATGTATTAGGGCTGGTGGCGTGTGAAGCAGCCTACGAGCATGGCGAAGAATGGTATCAGGCAATGAAGAATTATGTAAAAGAAAACATCGAATTTGTAAAGCAGTACGTGGAAAAACAGCTTCCGGGTGTAAATATGGTGGAGCATGAAGGTACTTATCTTGTATGGCTTGATTTCAGAGGAACAGGGCTTAGAGTGGAAGAACTGGATGATAAGATCATCAATCAGGTGAAGCTGTGGCTGGATAGCGGGAAGATATTCGGAAGTTGCGGAGAAGGATTCCAGAGGATTAATGTGGCGTGTCCAAGGAAGGTGCTGGAGGAAGCGATGGAGAGGATAAAGAAGGTGGTAGGATAAAGAGTTATTTGGTTGCTATTTAGTTCACTGGGGGACAATACGTTCCTTATAAAAAATTGATATAAGAATTCTTGCTCAGATTCCATGAGCGGGTGACACATAAGAGCGTAAATTTTTGCTAAAAGCAAATGAATTTGAACTCAAACTTTCTGCTACGCAGCTTCAAACACGTTCGTTCAAATTTATTAACACAAAAATTTACGCTCTAAGTGTCTCCAACGCTCACTCCATATTCGCTCGAATTTCTTATATCAATTTTTTTATAAGTAATGTATTGGCTCAAGTTGTGAAGTAAATAGAACTCAAAGGATATGGGGGGAGATATCTGCGACAAGAAATTTTCGTGGATTGAAGATGCAAAATTTTGATGGGGAGCATCCTCACGTTATCGAAAATGTGAGATGTAGATGCAAAATTTGCGAAGGCAGTATCCTCAAATCCCAGAAAAGGCAAGATGTAGATGCAATTGTACATGACAGGCAGGATGAAAAGTATCTGCAAGTTCAATGAAAAGCAAGTAGCAGATATGGTGAGCCTAAAAAGAGCATCTGCAACAGTGAATATCTAGGAAGTGCAGATACATCAGTTGTCAATAAAGCATCTGCGCAAGCGAATAAACAGAGGATATAGATGCATCAGATTCCAGAAAAGTAAACCTATCATCGCTCCACCTATTTCGATCACAAAGCAAGAAAATATAATGGACCCCATAGTGTGGACACACCAAACAGACAATTAGGTCACTTTTTAAGATAGCTTTCCAAGTTGTAGACACGAATTAAGCTGGTACTACTTTCTCTCATTGTCTTAATTCCAACTTGT
>NZ_RBZR01000039.1:0-18738 GCF_003628495.1 Ruminococcus sp. B05
GAAGACGTACAATCTTCTTTTTGAATTCTGATGTGTAACTTTGTGGCATAAGTAGATACCTCTTTCCTTTATGAGATTAATTATATCTTATTAGCCACTACTGTTACAACTATAGTTTATCATAACAGTATGTAAGTTCGAAGCTGCCCGGATTTAACCAGTAATAATCCAGTACAGTCCAGGTTTCCATTGTGAATGATCGTTCCTTTTTTTACATCCCGCGTGATTAAATTGTCTGAAATTAGTTTTTTCTGTGCTGTATTTAAGTCATTCCATGGTGGAAAATAATTTTCGAAGCTCATAGCAGTCATCTCCTTTACGAACATAGTATACTTGCTTTTTTAAGATGCGTCAATTAAATAATTGACATATGCCATAAATAAAAATATACTGACTATAGTACATGACGGTTGTAAATATGAGGGAGGGATAAATAATGCATGGAGATGTCAGTTTTACATTTTTGGACCGAATTGAAGAAGTAGAACTGAATATTGTAGATGGACGATGGCAGTCTGCACTGGCATTGGCATTGACTTTGCCAGATATTTGTGGAGGTATTGCTTTCCCGGAAATTGTTAAACATTATCGAGATGGTCGGGTTATGCTGGATCGGCAAAAAAATCCGACTCGGGATGTGGGAACCCAGTATATCCGTTGGTTTGATGAATATGCAGGGGATCACTTTAAACTATCTCAATCCGATGAAAAGCCATATATTTGCGGAGAACGCTGTTGGCAGCTTCGGTGTGAATATCTTCATCAAAACAAAGGATTTTTAAATGATGAAAATAATATACACTTTCATCTTGGATTGAACTGTGGAATGTCAGTTTGTCAGTTGGACAGTATGAACATACAGGAGAACAGGATCGATATTCGTATAGACATAGAACATTTTTGTCTGAGAATGTGCAAGGCAGCAAAGAGCTACTATGATAAAGTTAATTTGGAAAAAGACTTTAGTCTCTATAACACACCAGTTTTGGATTTTATTCAGGTAACACAAAAAAAGAAAGATGCTTCTATTATTGCACTGATTTGTGGCAATGAACACTATGCAAAAGGATTAAAAGAAGCATTGCAGTTTATTTCAGAGCAGATCATGCTGTTTTACACACCGGAAAGCGCTAAAACAAAATTAGGAAAACATAAGCCGGATCTTTGGATTGTTACCGAAGATATGACGAGCCAACCGAATCAGCCATGGCGTGCTGACAGGACAACACCTGTAATTATAATCACAGGAAATCCTGATGCTGTTGAAATTAAAAAGAATTCAGGAAAACTAACTGTTCTTTCTATGCCATTATCAATAGTTGATTTGCGGAAAAACGTCGAAATATATGTGTCGTGAGGAGAAGTTTATGCTGTACATAATACTATTATTTGCATTCATAGTTATATATTTGATGATGCTTATGCGGAGACAGAAAGATAAGATGAGCGAAATTAAAATACAAATGGATCAACTGCAGGCACAACATGATGAATTGCAGAAAGAAAGGGATCAGTTACTAGAACAGATGAATCATCTGGAAGAGCAACGAGAACACTTGCAAATACAAACAGACCAGGCATTTCGGAGGGCTGATGAAATTGAGAAAATTTGCGATGAGATATGGCATCATGCTAATACCATCCACCTTTATTCTTCGTTAGCTGAAGAAGAAAGCAAATCTATAACAATGAAAGAAAAACAAAAAGTAATTATTAGAACAACCGAGGAGATTCTAAACATCATATATAAATATAAAGGTAATGTATAATAAAAATATGTCATTCTAGTTATTAGCGTTCAAGGTAAATTCTTATGTAATAATGTCACAGAAGGATTTACCTTTTTCAGGTACAATAGAGATACAAAATTTGAAAGGGGAACAAAGCATTGGCAAAAAGAGTGGCAAGTGTCGATAAAAAAAGATGTGTTGCCTGCGGAGTATGTGAAAATACTTGTCCGCTGGCAGCGGCCAAAGTTTACCATGGATGTTATGCTGTGGTAGAAGAAACAGTGTGTGTAGGATGTGGAAAATGTGCAAAGTCCTGTCCGGCAGGTTGTATTGAAATGAAAGAGAGGACAGCGATGTGAAGAAAAAGAAACATTGGTATGATTATTTATGGATATGGGCGATCCTTTATTTTGCTCTCGGTTTTTTTAATGTTTTGTTCGCTTGGTTTGGGATGATTGATTTCCTGTTGCCGTTAGGAATAGCAATATTCGGTGAAAATAAATTTTTCTGTAATCATTTGTGTGGACGTGGCCAGCTTTTTAGTAAGCTTGGTGGAGATTTAAAATGCTCAAGAAATAAACCAACCCCGCGATGGATGAGTTCAAAATGGTTCCGATACGGCTTTTTGATATTTTTCCTTACAATGTTTGGAAATATGGTATTTCAGACATATTTAGTTGGTGCCGGAGCATCCTCCTTGCGTGAAGCCATCAAATTATTCTGGACCTTCCGTGTTCCGTGGGGATGGACATACACTGCCGGAACAGTAGCTGATTGGGTGGCACAGTTTAGTTTTGGATTTTATAGTTTAATGCTTACATCTTTGTTGTTAGGGTTGATTGTAATGGTGTTATATAAGCCACGAACCTGGTGTACATTTTGTCCAATGGGAACAATGACGCAGGGTATCTGTAAATTAAAAAATAATGAAAAGAAGTAATACTATAAGGTGATTCATAAAAGGCATATGTCAAAAACATTATTGACATATGCCTTTTATAGGACTATTATATAAGAAAAGCGAGAAAGGAGCAGTTTATGCCGAGACCAGTAAAATGCAGAAAAGTCTGCCATTTCCCCAATGTTTTAGAATTTCTTCCGGCAGATGATACGGAGAAAAAAACACCCATTGTTCTGACGGTAGATGAGTACGAGACAATCCGTCTTTTGGACAAGAAAGGTTATAGTCAGGAGCAGTGTGCAGTATCTATGCAGATCGCAAGAACGACGGTCCAGCGGATTTACGAGATTGCCCGGAAGAAAATAGCAGATGCACTTATTGACGGACATCCGCTCAGAATTGAGGGCGGGGATTTCAGAATCTGTGACGGTCAGAGCGGCAACTGCAGCTTTGGAGGATGTTACAAACAGGAAATTTACAAAAAATATGCAGCAGAAAAAGGAGAAGGTATTATGAGAATAGCAGTAACATATGAAAATGGACAGATTTTCCAGCACTTTGGACACACAGAGACATTTAAGATTTACGATGTAGAGGAAGGAAAAGTAGTACATTCAGAAGTAGTAGATACGAATGGAAGCGGACATGGCGCATTGGCAGGAGTTCTTAATGCATTGAACGCAGATATTTTGATCTGTGGCGGAATCGGAGGCGGTGCACAGACAGCGTTAGCGGCGGCCGGTATTAAGCTTTTCGGAGGAGTTTCCGGAGATGCGGATAAAGCAGTAGAAGCTTTTATCAATGAAACACTTGATTATAATCCGGATGTTAAGTGTTCTCACCATGAGCATAACCACGGGGAAGGACATACATGTGGCGAGCATGGATGTGGAAGCCACAGCTGCCATTAAGAAGAATAGCAAAAAATAATAGTACGAAAGGATGTGCCAAGGTAATCTAGAAGTTACCGCAGCACATCCTTTTGTGTTATGTGATTCTCATATTGATTATTTCTTACTTGCCGAAAATAATGAATTGAACGTATAATACTCCCATCTTTTTGTAACTGTCAAAGATGAGAGTATACTTAATTTATTGAGAAGAGTCAATTATATAACTGACATATGCTGTAAATAGAAGTAAAAAAGCGTAATAAAGTAAATCAACTTTTCTGTGATATCATCACGGAAGCAAGCACTTATTTGGGGTATATTAAGTTCAAATAGGAGAAGGAGTTGAAAAATATGACAACTATAAATATAAAAAAAGAAAAGTTTGGACAATTAATTCATAAGGAAAAACCGGTTTTGGTTGATTTCTGGGCACCGTGGTGTGGTTATTGCCGTAGAATTGGAGCAGCTTATGAAAAAATAAGTGAAGAATACAGCGATATACTTGTTGCTGGAAAAGTAAATATTGATGAAGAACCGCAGATTGCAGAAGCTGAAAAGATTGAGGTGATTCCTACGCTGGTTTTATATCGAAATGGAAAGGCAGTAGATTCTATTGTTGCACCTGAATCAAAAATAATGATAGAGAATTTTATTAATGAAGCATTGGAAAAATAAAAGGAGGACTGCTGTATGAATGAAAATCATGTTTACGATATGATTATCGTGGGGGGAGGACCTGGAGGGTATACTTCAGCATTATACGCAGCCAGAGCAGGATTTGATACCATTGTTTTAGAAAAATTATCTGCAGGTGGTCAGATGTCATTGACCTGGCAGATTGATAACTATCCTGGTTTTGAAAATGGAATTGACGGATTTTCATTGGCAGAGAAAATGCAAAAACAGGCGGAAAAATTTGGCGCTAAAAGTGAATATGCTGAAGTTTTTAATATGGATTTAACAGGAAAGCTTAAGAGAGTAGAAACTAGTTCGGGAATTTATATTGGGAAAACAGTAGTGATTGCTACTGGAGCAAATCCAAGAGAACTTGGTCTCGCTAAAGAAAAAGAATTGATAGGTCATGGGGTTGCTTATTGTGCCTCCTGTGATGGTATGTTTTATAAAGATAAGATCGTGGTGGTTGTTGGTGGTGGAAATTCTGCTGTATCAGATGCTGTTCTTTTAAGTCGAATTGCTAAGAAAGTCATCATTGTTCATCGAAGAGATACATTACGTGCAACGAAAATCTACCATGACCAGCTGATGAAAACTGAAAATATAGAGTTTCGATGGAACAATACAGTAAATGAACTGATTTATGGAGAACGATTGACTGGTGTGCGGTTGAAAGATACAGTTACAGGAGTAGAAAACATTATAGAATGTGACGGCCTGTTTGTGAGTATAGGAAGAAAACCGACAACAGATTTTTTAGATAATCAGATAGAACTGGATAATAAAGGATATATTGTGGCAGGTGAAAACACTGAAACGAGTATTCCGGGTGTTTATGCTGTAGGAGATGTCAGAACAAAGTTACTTCGTCAGATAGTAACAGCAGTGGCAGATGGTGCTATGGCAGTACATATGGCAGAAGAGTATGTGGAGAAATAATAATCAGAATTTGAATAGTGAACTTTTTATACTGAAATATGTACGATTTCAATAATGACATGAACTTATGGGAACGTATTGCGGATACTTTGTGAACTTTATCCTGATACAATGATTATGCTGATGAAAGAAGGCATAGATAACTGAATACAAGAAAGAGACGAAAGCCTCAGTAGTTAAGAAAAAACTACTGGGGCTTTTTTTCGTGCCTAAATTTTTCAGCCAATAACTGCGGGCGTATCCCGGCAGGATAAAGGCGGAGCAGGCATGATTCTAAACAGAGGTCCGCCTTTTGGATTTGAAACGAGCAACAAGATTTCAAATTCAGGAGGAACGGACATGTATATTGAACACCCATATTTTTATGAAGGAAAGTATTACGCAAATATTGATGGAGAAATGATCGAGGTTACAAAAGAAGTTGCGTATGCGATGAACAATTTTTACAGAAGCAGCAAGGCAAAAAAAGTTGAGATTAAGAACGAACGGGGTGAGGTCGTGGATAAGATGCTGCGGGAGGTACCTTACAGCGGTCAGTCCATTGATGGAGAAGGCTTCATGATTGAGGATTTTCCAGATCTGAACTGTGATGTGGAGCACTGTGTACTGACAAAAATGGAACAGCAGGATATTCACAAAGTGATCAATCAGCTGAACTCAGAGGAACGCATGATTATTTATGGCATTTTTTTTGAAAACAAGACACAGACACAGATGGCGGAGATTATGGGGATTTCCAGACAGATGCTGTCATACAAGCTGAAATCCACTCTTAATAAGATGCGTGAAATGTATATGAATAAATTTTTTTAAAAATTTTTCAAAATCTTTTGCATCTGCCAAAGTCATTTGACTTTAGTAATTAGAGGAAGTTAAAGGACTTCCTAAAATGAACCATGATAACTGAATATCCAATAATAACTGACGTGACATTTCATGCAGAGAGCACGAGGAAGATGCCCGCTATAGGATTATAAGACAAAACCAAGATTTTTAGTTCAGTCTGTAATGCTGCGAAAAAGCACTGACCGAAGCCAGCTGGCAGGCTGGTGATGCGATGATATGTATGAGATGCGATACACTTGCAGATCCTGAGAAGTCTGTAACTGGTAAACCTATGAACTGCTGGAGCCTGGAAACGAGAGTTTTCGGGTTGTGGTCCGGAGTATGCATTCGGGCAGGTTATTATTCCCTTCCTGCTTATGCAGGAGTAACGATTCGGGGTATCGAGGATAAATAGAATCGAGCGAGCACTGTTTAATAATCAAATTGGCTATAGAGGTTATGCGGCAGAGCTTTCCTTATGGGAAAGAAACTCTGCCGTATTCCTGTGGAGCCAATATAGCGCTATGGATGCTTTACAAATAAAAATAATAGATTGGAGAGAGGACAAATGACAATCCGCAGAGGAGATATTTTATGGGCAGATCTCGGTATGTTTCCTACAACATCTGTTCAGGGTGGTGTAAGACCGGTGATCGTAGTGAGCAATAATAAAGCCAATACATACAGTTCAGTCATAACGGTAGTTCCGCTGACATCAAGAATATATAAGAAACGGTATTTGCCAACACATGTATTTATCAGTAAATATGATATGACGGGAATCCGAAAAGGAAGTTTGGCACTGGCTGAACAGGTTATGAGCATTTCTACGAAATGTATTATTGAGAAATGCGGAAGAGTGAACAAGTGGAGCCTGGATCGGGTACTGAAAGCAGTACAGATTCAGATGGGAATGGAAGAGAAGACTACATAGCTGTTACGAATATTTATTTTCGATAATGGTAACTATAGGAAAAGGAGGCGATGTCCATGACAGCAGTTGAAAGATTAGAAGCATTGAAAACGGTTGATATCAAAGAGATTGACCGAGATAGTTTGCCAAAGTACAAGGATTTGATTTCAGAGCTGGATAGCAGGAAAAGCAATAAGATGGAAGTGTTGCTTAATCACTCTGATAACCCTTATGTATATGAAGATATGGGCTATGTTGTAAAAAGTGTTTTTAATGCAGCAGCTTCCCTTTCCTATATAGACTGTACAAAACAGCTTGTAGCAAAGAAAGCTGGATTGGCATAAGGGCATAAGGAAATAACTGGAACAACAAAATTTCATATTCACACAGAAGACGAAGTGTGCTATAATGCTAACAGGACTAAATTTGAATAGAGCACTTCTATTTAAGGGTTCTGTTTTGGCAGAATCTTTGGATAGGAGTGTTTTTTATGCAAAAAAATATCTGGATAGCAGCCAAGTACCTTCGTCTCAGTATTGAGGACGGAGATAAGGCTGAAAGTGAATCTATTGTAAATCAGTCAATTTTGATTGATAGCTATATGAAATCGACGTCTGATATTACTATTGTTGAGACATTTAAAGATGATGGTTTTTCAGGTACAGATTTTAATCGACCTGGTTTTCAGGCAATGCTCAAAGCAATTGAAAATAAGGAAATCAACTGTATCATTGTAAAAGACTTGTCTCGATTCGGTAGAGAGCATATAGATGTAGATCGGTATATTCAAAAAGTGTTCCCACAACTGGGGGTACGCTTTATAGCAATCAACGATAATTATGATTCTGAAACAGCAAATATTACAGATACACATCTTGTGTTACCGGTAAAATCATTTGTCAATGACACGTATTGCAGACAGAATTCTCAAAAAGTAAGGAGCCACTTGAGTGCAAAAAGAAATATTGGAGAATATGTGGGAAATTACGTGTCATATGGGTATAAAAAGTGTGATACTGATAAAAGTCAGATAGAAATTGATCCGGTTGCTGCAAAGCATGTAAGAGATATTTTTAACTGGAAGATGGAGGGCATGAGCAATCAGCTGATTGCAGATAAACTAAATGAACTGGGAGTTCTTGCACCGGCTGATTACAAACGTGCGACCGGAGTAAACTTCAAATCGTCATTTCAGACACATCTGACATCCAGGTGGTCAGCAGTAGCAATTATCCGTATTTTAAAGAATCCAATCTACTACGGAGTGCTTCAACAGGGAAAATCCCAAAGAATTAACTATAAAGTTAAGGTGCAGAGGGCATTGCCAAAGGAAGAATGGGTAATTTTTGAAAATCATCATGAAGGTATCGTTACAAAAGAAGAATATGAAACAGTTCAGATGTTACTTGCAAAGGATACCAGGATAGCACCCGGAGAAAACAGACTTTACTTGTTTGGTGGGTTATTATCCTGTGGAGACTGTGGAAGTAACTTGATCCGCCGAACTAACAGTTATAAAGGAGAAAAGACAGTTTTTTATATCTGTTCTTCTTACAATAAAAAGAAGGATCAATGCTCCAGGCATAGCATCAGAGAAGATGTGCTGATTCAGCTGGTGATGGATTCTTTGAAGATGTACAGTAAGATGACGGATGCCATACGAAGTGCAGTAGAGTATTTGAAAGAGAACTCTTTGGATACACAGACGTTGATACAGCATGATGACCAGATACTTGAATTACGAAACAAAGTCAATAAATATTATAAGTTGTTACATTCATTATCGGGAAATCTTGCGTCAGGAGTTATTTCTAGGGAAGATTACGCTTTGCTTAGAGAACGGTATCAGACAGAAATTAAAAGTCTGGAAAGCAATATTGAAAAGCAGGAAGAGTATATGGAAGATCTCCTTGAAAATAAATTGCTGTGCGAAGAATGGGTGAACACATTTCTTGAAAAACCGTCTTTGGGAGATCTTGACAGGGATATGCTTCTTCAGTATGTGGAAAAAATAAATGTATTTGAAGGGAAAAAAATAGAGATTGTTTACCGCTTCCAAGATGAACTGGTAACAGCTGCAAGACTGGCAGAACAGATTGGAAAAACAAAACAGGAGGTGGCTGTATAATGGCAAGAACAAGAAATCGCCAGATGAAACAGGCTGAAGCAATCGTACAGGCATCACCGCAGAAAATCTGGAAAGCCGGTATTTATACCAGAATATCTGTAGATATCAACGGTGAGAAGAGAGAATCACTGGAGACACAGAAACTGATTGCTCTTTCTTACGCAGAATCTCGTCCAGATATTGAAGTTGTAAAGTTTTATAAGGATGACGGTATATCAGGTACAAAATTTGATCGAGATGATTTTGTAAGAATGCTTGGTGACATCAAATCAAAAGAAATAAATACGGTCATAGTAAAGGATTTATCACGATTTGGTCGAGATTTGGAAGAAGTATCAAAATACCTGGAAAAAATATTTCCATTTATGCAAGTGCGTTTTATATCAGTCAATGATAACTATGACAGTATCAGTCCAGAATGTGACAATCAGATGCTCGGAATCATGATATCGAATCTTGCAAATGATATGTATGCAAAAGATGCATCGCTAAAGAGTTCCGGTACGATGAAAATTAGAATGGAATCTGGAGAATATTGTGGAGGAGATGCTCCTTATGGATACAAAAGAGCTACAGATGAAAAAGGTAATCCTACTACGGTTCCAGATGTATTGACAGCACCCTATGTTGTGAAAATATTTGAAAAGCTTCTTGCAGGACAATCATATCTGGGTATTTCTCGAGAATTTAACGAAATGTTGCTTACACCTCCAAGATTATATGCGAGAACTGGGAAGTTATTCTTGAATAGTCTTCAGGAGGCTGAAACACATTGGTGTGCATCTACAATTAAAAGAATTGCAGAGAACAGGCATTATCTAGGGAATACTTATACGCACAAAACCAGAACATCGCTTCTTATAAGTGAGAAGAATACAATTTTGGACAAGAGCGAATGGAATATGCATGAAAATACGCATAAGGCACTGATCAGTGAGGAAGTTTTTGAAAAAGTACAGGAGATTATTCAAGTGAAACAGAAAAATGCTGTACCTAAAAAAGATCTTAGTCAGATTGTTACACATGGTAAGCAGGATAATAAATATATTGGTATTATTTTTTGCGGTGAATGTGGAGCAAAAATGACAAGAAGATATTCCAGAAAGGAAAAAAATGGCATTTTATATTATCATTATTATTATATATGTGGTAATTATGCGACAGTATCCAAGGATAGTTACAGTTGTAATCGCTGGAAAGAAGAGGTTATAGATGAGTTGGTGTATCATGCAATCTTAAAGCAATTAAAGGCTATATGCAATATCAAAATACAACTGGAAAGGTTTAATGATGACTATTATGATGTGTACAGAAGGTATTTGAACAAAGAACACAGCAAGATAGTGCAAATGAATAAGAAAAATGAGTCAAAGCGTCTTGAATTTTATGAGCAGTATGTTTCAGGTAAAATTGATGCGGATGAATATCAACGTATGATTGAAAGAGTGTCCGTAGTTGAAAAAGAGCTGCTTGCAAGACAAAAAGAAATAGAAAAAAGCAGTAAAATGACAGAAAAGCTGTGTAAAAAGAACTATTTATGGCTTTCAGAATTTACTAAAGGCATAAATACAGAATACCTTACAAAAGAGAGTGTATCTGCTTATATAAATAAAATAACATTATATGAAGATAAAAGAATTGAAATTGAATTCAAACTTCAGGACGAATTGCTGGAATTGGCAAAAAAATTGGAAGAGGGGGTGGTTAGATGTCAAATGATAAGTGCGTAGTAAAATACTTGAGATTATCTCTGGAAGATGATGATATACTGGATGAATCTAATAGTATTACAAATCAAAGAATTGTAATAGGGCAATACATAGCCAGTAAAAATGAGTTCAAAAATGCGGAAGTGTTAGAATTCAAAGATGATGGCTATAGTGGAACAAATTTCGAACGCCCAGGATTTCAAAGTATGATGGAATTAGTAAGGGACGGACAAGTCAGCACAATTATAGTGAAAGATCTCTCACGATTCGGCAGGAATCATATAGAGGTTGACACATATCTGGAGCAGATTTTTCCATTTCTGAATGTGAGATTTATAGCAATCAATGATAATGTTGATAGTATGAAATATGAATCTGGTATGCCGGGAATAGATGTTGGTTTCAGAAATATTATCAACGAACATCATAGCATTGATACTTCCGTTAAAGTAAAAAAGACTTTGTTACAGCGTCAGAAAGCAGGAAAGTATATGGGTGCCAGAGCACCATATGGATACTTGAAGCCTGATGAAGATGTGACGAGTCTCGTGATCAATCCGGAAACGGCACCTGTTGTGAGGATGATATTTCAGAAATATCTCGAGGGAATGAATATCACTCAGCTGGCACGTTATCTGAATGAGCAGAAAATTATGAGCCCGGGTCAATATAAAAGAGAAGTTCTGAAAACTGGTGTAAAGAAAACAACAGAAAAATATATCTGGTATCCGGTAACTGTAAGACTGATACTGATGACAGAAACGTATACGGGAACTACGATTGGCGGTAAATGGAAAGTTGCTTCAGTAGGAAGTAATAAGCATTTGAAAACAAAAGAAGAAGACTGGATCGTGGTTGAAGGTACCCATGAAGCGATTGTTTCTAAAGAAACATTTGATGCTGTACAGAAAAAGTTGGAACTAAATTCCAGAAAGAGGAGCAAAACTCACAATAATAATTATCCGCTGAAAGGATTGGTAAAATGTGGGGGATGCGGTCAGAATCTACAGCATGTAACCAGATGCAATCCGCACTTTAAGTGCCCAAGGAAATTTAATACGGCAAATAAAGATTGTGTAACAGACAATTTATATGATGACGAGTTCAATGAGATGATTTTCAGGGCGATAAAGCTGTTTGCAAAGATCAGTGATGATGCTGAACCGGTACTCGAATTACAGAAAGCAGAATTAAAATCAAAAGTGAATGAAGCTGCAAAGAATATTCGAAACTCCAAAGACAGTATTAGCAGATACAAGCACCAGAAAACGGAACTATATATGCGATATGCAATGGAAGAAATCTCAGAAGAAGAGTTCACCAGAAAAAATGACAGGCTGGATAAACAAATTGAGAAAGAGACCTTAGCGATAGCACAAATAGAGATAGAACAGAGTGAAGCGGCTGAACGGTTATTTGAACTACCACCAGATGGCAGGCAGTGTCTGACAGATTTGATTGAAGGAAATGAGCAATTAACCAGAGAGATAGCAGTAACTTTTATTCGTGGTATCAAGGTATATAATGATAAGCGAATAGAAATTGAATGGAATTTTGCTGATGAACTGGTAAAGTATGTAGAGCAGGCACAGAAAATCTACAGTTAAAATGCTGTTGGACAAATTACAAAAATTTTGTGTCATTAGCTTGACACAAGGGGGTGTACATGCAGATAATACATTGGATATACAAGAGTTTATGATCGTGCCGGTTGGAGCGGATGATTTCAGCGAAGGGCTTAGAATGTGTGCAGAAATTTACCAGGAATTAAAAGCTTTATTGAAAAAGCAGGGGCTTAGCACAGCAGTTGGGGATGAAGGCGGGTTTGCACCTGACCTTCCGGATTCAAAAACTGCATTGCAGTATTTGAAACAGGCGGTGCAACTGGCAGGATATCGGATGGGAAAAGATATTAGGATTGCACTGGATATTGCAGCATCAGAATTATATAATTCTGATTTTAAGACATATGAATTTCCGGGGGAAAGTAAAATGTGTGGGAAAAAAGTCATCCGTTCTGCAGAAGAGCTGATAGATTATTACGAAGAATTGATGCAGGAATTTCCGATTTGTTCGATAGAAGATCCACTGGATGAGGAAGATTGGGAAGGATGGGAATTGCTGACGGTCCGATTGGGACGGGATGTACAGTTGGTAGGGGACGATCTCTTTGTGACCAATGTAGAACGCCTGAGAAAAGGAATCGAAAAAAGTGTTGCAAATGCGATTCTTATCAAAGTAAATCAGATAGGAACGCTGACAGAGGCAATAGAAGCAATTGAAACGGCTCAAAAATCGGGATATCGAGCAATTATATCACACCGCTCAGGTGAGACGGAGGATACAACGATTGCTGACTTAGCTGTAGCGTTTAATACAGGACAGATAAAAACAGGTGCTCCTTGCCGCTCAGAGAGAGTTGCAAAATATAACCGATTGTTGCGAATTCAAGAGGAAGTGGAAAATTAATGTAAAACAGTTGAAATTTGATACAATCTATGCTATAATAAACATCGGTTTATCCGCAGGAGGTGTGAACAAATGGAAATTTTAAAAACAATAATAACCATTATATTTGTAATAGATTGTATCGCATTATCAGCGATTATTTTGCTTCAGGAAGGGAAGTCTGCAGGTCTTGGAACAATCAGTGGGGCAGCAGATTCATATTGGGGACAGAACAAGGGACGTTCTATGGAAGGTGCACTTGTAAAGTCTACAAAGTTCCTGGCAATTTTGTTTATAGTTTTGGCTGTGGTTTTGAACCTCAGTGTATTTAACTAGAGAAGAAGATGACGAAACACTCTATATGCATATATATAGGGTGTTTTTTGTTGTATAAACCCGATAAGCAGCGTTATGTTTGTGTAAGCGGGGATAAGACAGGATTTAGAGGAGAGTTTGAATGAGCAATACATTTGAAAAAAGAAAAAAAGTCATTTACGATTTCATTTGCGATGATTTTTATGTGCCGATGAAGTTTAAAGAAATTGCTATGATCCTTCAGGTTCCAAAAGAACAAAGGGATGAATTAAGGGCAGTCTTAGAAGCTTTAGAACAAGAAGGTAAGATATTTGTTTCCAAGAAAGGCAAGTATGCAAAAGGACAGGCGAAAAGACTGACAGGAACATTTCAATCACACCAGCGTGGTTTTGGATTTGTCATTCGCGAAGGCGAAGAGGAGGATGTTTTTATCTCAGAAGATAATATTAACGGAGCATTTCAGGGAGATGAAGTAGAGTTTGTTATTACAAAAGAGAAAGACAGTCAGGCAGGAAGACGTACTGAAGGAAAAATCGTAAGAATATTGTCACATGGGACAACACGTGTTGTCGGTATGTATGAAAAGTGCAAGAATTTTGGTTTTGTAAGACCGGACAATCAACGTTTGCTTAGTGATATTTATATTCCGGCAGGGAAAGAAAAAGGTGCTGTCAGCGGGCATAAAGTCGTGGTAGAGCTGACATCTTATGGTAGCGAGAATATGAAACCGGAAGGGTATGTAGCGGAAATTATAGGACATATCAACGATCCGGGCACGGATATTATGTCAATTGTGAAATCGTTTGATCTTCCGGTAGAGTTCCCGGAGAAAGTTATGAATCAGGCGGAACGTGTAGGAAAAGACGTAAGTGATGCGGATATGGCAGGACGTAAAGATTTGCGAGACTGGCAGATGGTAACGATTGATGGAGAAGATGCCAAAGATTTGGATGACGCGGTATCATTGACAAAAAAAGGAGACAATTATAAGCTGGGAGTCCATATTGCTGATGTAACAAATTATGTACAGGAGAGAAGTGCGCTGGATCGTGAAGCACTTAAGCGTGGGACAAGTGTTTATCTTGTGAATAAAGTGATTCCTATGCTTCCGCAGAAATTATCAAACGGAGTTTGTTCTTTGAATGAAGGCGAGAATCGTCTTGCACTTAGCTGTATTATGACGGTAAATCCAAAAGGTGAAGTGATTGATCATGAGATTGCAGAAACAGTGATCAATGTTGACAGAAGAATGAGTTATACAAGCGTCGCTAAAATTCTTGAAGAGCATGATGAAAATGAAATTGCAAAATATGAAGAGTTGGTTCCTATGTTTGAATTAATGAAGGAATTGTCTCATATTTTACGTGAACATAGAAGAAAAAGAGGTTCTATTGATTTTGATTTTCCAGAGTCTAAGATGGTATTAGATGAAAATGGTAGACCAATTGATATTAAGCCATATGACAGAAATGTGGCTACAAAGATTATTGAAGATTTTATGTTGCTTGCGAATGAAACCGTTGCGGAAGAATATTTCTGGAGAGAGCTTCCGTTTCTATATAGAACGCATGACACCCCGGATGAAGATAAAATGAAACGTTTGAGTACATTTATCAATAATTTTGGTTATCATATACATGTGGGAAATGAAGTGCGTCCGAAAGAAGTGCAGAAGCTTCTTGGTAAGGTGGAAGGAACACCGGAAGAGGCTCTGATTAGCCGTCTGGCACTTCGTTCTATGAAACAGGCGAAATATACACCGGAGAATTCGGGACATTTCGGACTGGCAGCGAAATATTATACACATTTTACATCTCCAATCCGAAGATATCCAGATTTACAGATTCACCGAATCATCAAGGAAAATATTCGTGGTCGTATGAATGATAAACGCATCGAGCATTATGAAAAAATATTGCCGGAAGTGGCAGTTCAGTCAAGTATGCTGGAACGTCGTGCGGAAGAAGCAGAAAGAGAAACAATCAAACTGAAAAAAGTTGAATATATGCAACAGCGCATCGGAGAAGAGTTTGAAGGCGTAATATCAGGAATTACTAAATGGGGTGCTTATGTGGAACTTCCAAATACGATAGAAGGACTTGTGCATGTGACGAATATGCGAGATGATCATTATGAGTATTGGGAAGAACAGTATGAATTGATTGGCGAAAATACAAGAAATGTATATAAATTAGGTCAGAGCGTGAAAGTGCGCGTGCTGGATGTAGATAAATTGAACCGGACGATTGATTTTGAATTTTGTGACGAGGATGAAGAATACGATTCGTAAATAGAAGTCTTAAAAGGACAGAAAGAGGTTGTGCGTATGGCAGAGAAAAAGCTGATTGCAAATAATAAAAAAGCGTATCATGATTATTTTATTCTGGAAAAATATGAGGCCGGAATTGTATTACATGGAACAGAAGTGAAATCACTGAGAATGGGAAAATGCAGTATCAAAGAAGCGTTTATTCGAATTGAAGATGGTGAGATGTTTATTTATGGAATGCATATTTCACCATATGAAAAAGGAAATATTTTTAATAAAGATCCATTGCGTGTAAGAAAACTGCTTCTTCATAAGAAAGAGATTGATAAGATTTTTGGAAAGATGAAAGAAAAAGGGAATACAGTTGTTCCGTTACAGGTATATTTTAGTGGAAGTCTTGTGAAAGTAGAAATTGGTCTTGCAAAAGGTAAAAAACTTTATGATAAGCGAGATGATATTGCGAAGAAAGATCAGAGACGTGAGGCACAGAGAGACTTTAAAGTGAGAAATCTTGGATAATATTTTCTGAAAAGTTATGCTTGTTTGCGAGAATAAGATTTAAAATATTCTGAAATAAAAATAAGGACGGAGAAAAGTAAATTGTTTTCTTCGTCCTTATTTCTTTTGAATGGACCTGGCGAGAATCGAACTCGCGTCCAAAAACCCATCCCATGTACTTCTACTATCATAGTCAGTTATTTAACATTCCCTCTGCTGTACGAGAACTAACACTCTTACAGGTTCAGTAGCTTCATAATACGCCTATTAACTCAAAGCTTTGCTAATATCGTTTCCCGCATAGTTGATGCCAGATTCCCAAGGTGCGGGTGCCTCGGGGCTGACATGCAGCAATTAGGCTGCAGCTAATTCGAAATTATCGTTAGCGTTTAATTTTAAGTTTGCGATTTGACGCATCGACCTACGGATAGCTTCTCCATCTTCAGAATCCCTGTCGAAACCAGTACAAGCCCAAAAATGAAGTGAAATCATTTTCACGCTTCTTATTCTAATGAAAGGAAATTAGAAAGTCAAGGTACTTATCAGAAAAAATAGAAACTATTTTATAAAAAGGTAATTGATAAAAGATTACATTGCACTTTTTCTGATTCGTGCTAGAATGGGGATGAGAATTGAAGGGAAAGAAGGTATGGATATGCCGACAACATATGCACATTATCAATTCGGAAAAGATGTAATCAGAATATTACCGGGACCGCTTCAAAAAGCAATCGAGAATCATCGAGAACTTTTTGATATCGGATTATATGGACCAGATATCTTTTTTTACTATCGTATTTTTCATAAAAATCGTGTAAATGCGATAGGATATAGAATGCATGAGGAGTATGCAGATACATTTTTTAAACATGCAGCGGAAGTTATTAAGCAGTCTGAAAATAAGAGTGCAGCAAGAGCGTATATATATGGTTTTATTTGTCATTTTGCTTTGGATAGTGAGTGTCACAAATACGTAGAGAAGATGATAGAAATGAGTGGGATTACACATTCTGAGATAGAGATGGAGTTTGACAGAGGATTATTAGTGAAGAACCATCTTGATCCAATGACATTTCTAAGAGCGAGCTGTATTCATCCAACATGGAGAAATGCAGAAGTGATCGCCGAATTCTTTGATGGAGTCAGTGCAAAAGAAATAAGGAAAACATTGAGGTATATGATTCAGTGTGATAAGCTTTTGAATGCACCAAATCCAATAAAACGAAAAGCATTATTTTTCGGAATGAAGGTAATAGGACAATATGAGGGTGTGCACGGTATGGTAATGAGTGAAAATCCGAATCCGGCGTGCAAGAAATATTGCCAGATATTAAAAGGCGTATATAATGGAGCTATTCCGATTGCAGCAAGACTGATAGAACAATATCAAGGGGTGTTGTTTCAGAATAAAGAAATTTCAACAAGATTTCATGAAACATTTGGCGCAGGAGAAAACTGGAAAGAATTACAAGTGTGAAACTCTTGATTTGTCAGTAAAATGTCGTAGAATGAAAGTAATAGTTGCGAAAGATGATGAAAGCGTAGCAAATAATGAAGAGTTCACTTGCAGCGTGTGGCAGCAGGTAGATGAAAAGGAGAATAAGTATGGCGGTAGTAAAATTAACAGCAGAAAATTTTGAACAGGAAGTATTAAAATCAGATAAAACAGTATTGGTAGATTTTTATGCCGATTGGTGTGGACCTTGCAAGATGATGACTCCTGTGATTGAACAGATTTCTAATGAAGAAACAGAGATTAAAGTCGGTAAGATTAATATTGATGAGAATATTGAGATTGCACAAAAGTATAAAGTTATGAGTATTCCGATGTTTATTGCATTTAAGAATGGAGAGGCTGTGGCAAATACATTGGGAGCACAGCCAAAAGAAGCAATATTAAAATTGGTGAAATAACAGTGAGATGAGCGAGGAGACTATCGCTTTAACTCGAAATAAGTTTGCTTTGAGAATTGTTTATAATGTTTGTGTTAAGAGTACAAATTGTCTGAATTGTGCGAAATAAATAAAAAACAAGAAAAACGTTGACAATTACAAATAAGAATGATAAGATAGTCTTCGTCGCTGAGGCAGACCGAGAGGCGCTGAAATGAAGTGACAAAGAAAAATAAAAAAGTTGTTGACAAACGACAAAAGATGTGATAATCTATTAAAGATGTCGCTTGAGACGACAACAAAACAAAGAACATTGATAACTAAACAATAGACAACAGATCCTTGAAAATTTCTTTAAGAGAAAATTTTTTAAGAACGGATGAATACAAATGAGGTTCGGCATTGAGCCGAACGGCTTTCACACTAAATTCGTGAAAAACCTCATTAAGTGTTCAATGCCAAAACAACAGTAAAGGGATAGATTAGCTAGAGTTAATCTTGACTAGAACAAACACTTTTAACGAGAGTTTGATCCTGGCTCAGGATGAACGCTGGCGGCGTGCTTAACACATGCAAGTCGAGCGAAGCACTTTACTTGGATT
>NZ_RBZR01000040.1:0-16872 GCF_003628495.1 Ruminococcus sp. B05
ACGCGGCGTCGCTGCATCAGGGTTTCCCCCATTGTGCAATATTCCCCACTGCTGCCTCCCGTAGGAGTTTGGGCCGTGTCTCAGTCCCAATGTGGCCGGTCGCCCTCTCAGGCCGGCTACTGATCGTTGCCTTGGTAGGCCGTTACCCCACCAACCAGCTAATCAGACGCGGGTCCATCTCATACCACCGGAGTTTTTACCCCTGCACCATGCGGTGCTGTGGTCTTATGCGGTATTAGCAGTCATTTCTAACTGTTATCCCCCTGTATGAGGCAGGTTACCCACGCGTTACTCACCCGTCCGCCGCTCAGTCACAAAACTCTTCATCCCGAAGAAATCTAAGTAAAGTGCTTCGCTCGACTTGCATGTGTTAAGCACGCCGCCAGCGTTCATCCTGAGCCAGGATCAAACTCTCGTTAAAAGTGTTTGTTCTAGTCAAGATTAACTCTAGCTAATCTATCCTTTTACTGTTGTTTTGGTTTGTTATAAACCATTCTTAAAAATGTTTCTCTTAAAGAAATTTTCAAGGATCTGTTGTCTATTGTTTAGTTATCAATGTTCTTTGTTTTGTTGTCGTTTGCGACAGCTTACTTAGATTATCACATCTTTCGCTGTTTGTCAACAACTTTTTTAATTTTATTTTTTGCTTTATCGCTTCAAGTTCATTCTCTCGATGTCTTGTTTGCGACAGCTCAGTTATAATAACACATACTTTTCTATGTTGTCAACCATATTTTTACATTTTTTTACATTAATTTTTACACTGCGTTAAAACTACATTTCTATTGTCAATTCTTACAACAATTGATATAAAAATACACCTTTACTGCCCCTCTCCATTCTAAATAGTCACAAAGCGTGCGTTAGAACACTTGTTCTGTAATTCAAAATATGTTATCCTCTTTCTATATGATAATTCAAAATTTTTAATTTATACAGATGAACAACTAAACATCATATAATATATCAGATGTGAGATGACTCCCACCTCTGTAGGTGGCGAATAACAAATCAGTATCAGTGGTGGGAGTCAATCCCCATCTGATATAGCCTCCGGCAGGATCGCAGAGATGCGCAGAAGAAGTATGTCATGCATTGCATGACGCGCATCTCGCAGCAAGAATGCAGAGGCATTCTTGAAATAACTTATAGGAGAAGCTTACATATGGATGGCTATAAATTTGAATCTCAATGTGCCACAATTTTAAAAAAGAAACATTTTAAGAAAATCGAAGTAACAAAAAGCTCTTGTGATCAAGGGATTGACATTATCGCATATAAACACGGAAAAAAATATGGCATACAGTGTAAATATTACACTTACCCCGTTGGTAATAAAGCAATTCAGGAGGCTTATGCAGGAGCAAACTTTTATGATTGTGACAAAGCAATTGTTATGACCAATATAACATTTACAAAATCTGCAATTGAATTGGCCGAAAAACTGGATGTAGATTTATGGAGTAATTGTCCTACTAACCGTTTCTATAGCATTCCTTTCCGTTTAATGGAAATTTTTAACCTTGCACTTTTAATTTACGGAATTTTAGCATTATTTTCTGCAAAATATTCATCCATTCATTTACCGATTCCGATTGATACGATTACACTCATTTTTCTTCTTTCCGCTTCCATATTCGGCTTATTAGGATGGAGGTTTGTTTTATGCAATCTGGTTGCTACTATATCCTGTCTTTATCTTGCGCTTCATTTAATAGTATTACCAACGCTAACTTCCGCAGGATATACATATATGTTTCTTCTTGCTTTTATTCCATCTGGAATATACCTGCTACATGCAATATGGCTTTATCTCAGTCGAAAAGTTTTCGACTGAGATACCTTTCTCTTCTTTTCCAATTCAACTCCTTCGACACATTTTATATCTTTATTTCAATTTTATTATTCAAACCAGATATCTGAATCTGTAGATGAAACACTTATCACTCCCGCTTTAAGAAGTGCCATCACGTCTTCTTTTTCCCGGATCATACCACCGGCAATTACCGGCACTGGCAATATGGGACAGATATTTTCTATCACTTTCGGCATCATTCCAGGCAGCACTTCTACAACATCTGGTTTTGCCGCATTTACCTGGGTTTTTAGATTCTCACACGCCATAGAATCTATCAGAAACACTCTCAGCACTGTAAGCAGTCCTAATTCCCTTGCTCTATGTATAATTGTTGGTTTTGTAGAAATAACACCATCTGCCTCTGTATATTTTCGGATAAAATCTGCCGCAATGTTTTTTGAAGCCAAACCATGTATCAAATCCAAATGTACCACAGCCAGTTTTCCTGCTTTCTTCACTTTGGAAACAATTTCAGAAATTGTACATATATCTCCATACAAAATAAATACAACCCGGCTTTCACTTTTGAGGCAGGCATCTACACCTTCGTCATCCTTCACTGCAGTGATCACCGGCGATGCTTCTAACGCATTTAAAAATTTATAATCCATATATTACTCCTCATTTAACTTTGAATCATACCTGTTCAATAGAATTATCTTTTATTATACGTTATCAGCTTTGTATTCGTCTAGGTTTATGCTTCATTATACTCCACATTTCCGGCAGCAACGATATTGACTCCTGTATCTGCTACATTTTCCAAAATAATATCTCCTATATGAACCGGAGCTTTTATTGTCACTCCACGAAGTGCAGCAATGCACTCAAAAATTTTATCCTTCGGTATATCTTGTTCTGTTTTCACATTGATCATCGGCACTTTTCCTCCGTCAACCCGGACTGTAGTGGTTACAATACGAGTTGGATTCGTTACCTCTTTCCTTGCATAGGACTCTCCGCGCGGACATGTATTTCCCGTGACAGACAAAACTTTCCCATCTTCCATTTCTACAACAATCGGACATCCCATTGGGCATCCGATACAAATTAACTCTTTTCTTTTCATTTCTTATGCCTCCTCAATCCGAATGGTGATTTTCTTTGTTTCTGGGTATTCTTCCAGTTTCTTTTTCTTTAATATCACCTGTTCCATTTCTCCGGGTGCCATTACCTGGCGTTTTTTCTTCATTATGAGTTGTTCGTCGAAATATACCGCAATCACTTTATTTTTAAACACATCTCCAACACGAAATCGAACTGTCAAATTTTCTTCCATTTCAGAAGGTCTTACAAAAGATGGAACTGTATAGCATACTCCACCTTCTGGATTGATTGGAAGCATTGGCGCCTGCACACCCTTTTCTCCTGCTTTTATATAAGCGGCCGCATTTTTCCCTGCTGCCGAAGCTTCCTGCGATACGAAATCTACCAAATCATGCACATGCAATACATTTCCACAAGCAAATATACCATCCACACTGGTTTCCAGTGAATCATTTACAATAGGACCTGAAGTAATCTGCGAAAGCTCAACACCTGCACTTTTTGACAGTTCATTTTCCGGCAAAAGTCCGCAAGAAAGAAGCAATGTATCACAAGTATATCTTTCTTCTGTTCCCGGAATTGGTTTGCGGTCCGGTCCTACTTGCGCAATTGTAACAGCTTCCACGCGATTTTTTCCTTCGATATCAATAACTGTATGACTTAACTTCAATGGAATATCGAAATCATCAAGACACTGTACAATATTTCTCTTCAATCCGCCTGAATAAGGCATTAGCTCTGCAACTACCTTGACCTTCGCACCTTCCAGCGTCATTCGTCTTGCCATAATCAGCCCAATGTCACCCGATCCTAAAATGACCACTTCTTTTCCCGGCATAAGCCCTTCCATATTCACAAGATGCTGAGCAGTTCCCGCAGAAAAAATTCCGGCCGGACGATATCCGGGAATATTCAATGCTCCTCTGGAACGCTCACGACATCCCATTGCCAGGATAATTGCCTTTGCCTGCAAAAGCAAAATTCCGTCCTCTCGATTTGTAGCTGTTACTACTTTTTCCTGCGAAATGTCCATGACCATTGTATTTAATTTATATTCAATACCACGCCCTTCTACCTGTTCAATAAAACGAGCTGCATATTCCGGACCTGTCAATTCTTCCTTAAATGTATGCAATCCAAACCCATTATGAATGCACTGCTGTAAAATACCACCAAGGCTCTTATCTCTTTCTAAAATCAATATACTATCTATCCCATTATCTTTTGCTGCAACTGCTGCCGCAAGACCTGCCGGACCACCGCCGATTATGATTAAATCATATGCTTTCATTTTATTCATCCTCCAGTTCTTTATTTTCACCTAATATAAATTCTGAGCCAACACCATTCTTTCCAATCTTATCAACTGACATTGGAACTTCTTTTTTCAGAATCTCCATAACCTTCGGAGAACAGAATCCAGATTGACAGCGTCCCATACCGGCTCTTGTCCGACGTTTCACTCCATCCAAAGAACGCGCACCTAGCGGACGGTGAATTGCATCCAGAATTTCTCCTTCTGTGATCATCTCACATCGGCAAATAATATTTCCATAAGCCGGATTTTCTTTAATTAACTGATTTCTTTCTTCCAAAGAAAGCGTATCCGGGTCTAATATTCCATGTCTAATTGGATTAAAATCAAGCTTTTCTTCTGCATTCAAAATATCTCTCACAAGCTCTGCAACTGCAACACCGATTGCCGGTGCTGAAGAAAGTCCTGGCGATTCAATACCTGCCGCATTGATTAGTCCTTGTACATCCGGTGCTTCACCAATAATAAAATCATCGCCATCTTCGTGTGCACGAAGCCCCGCAAAAGACGTAATCACTTGACGAAATGGAATATTCTTAACACTGCGAGAAGAAACTTTTGCAATCTGATCCAATCCATCCATCGTAGTATTTACAGCATCTTTATCTTCGACATTTACTGCTGTAGGACCCACAAGTAAATTGCCGTGAACTGTCGGTGTAACAAGTATCCCTTTTCCCATCTTTGATGGAAGCTGGAAAATCGTACTCTTTACATAATCTCCGACCGTCTTATCCAAAAGCATGTACTCACCTTTACGTGCAGTAATATGAAGTTTTCTGTCTGAAAGCTGATTATTGATTTCATCTGCATAAACTCCGGCAGCATTGACAACAATCCTTGTCTCAATCATCTCATCACTACCATTATCAATATGATGAACCTGAATTGCAAATCCTGCTTCTGTCTTTTCCAGCTTTTCTACTTTTGTATTTAAAAAGAATTGAACACCATTCTCATATGCATTTTCCGCATATCCCATCGTCATATGAAATGGACAGACAATGCCTCCTGTCGGAGCCCACAATGCACATGTTACATCATCTGCCAAATTTGGCTCTTTTTTCAGCAATTCTTCTCTATTTAAAATTTGAAGATCCGGAACGCCATTTTTCTTTCCTCTTTCCATTAATATTTGAAGTCCTTCCGGGTCTTGCTCTTTCGTACACACAACCAACGAACCGTTTCTTTTAAATGGAATATCCAATTCTTCTGCAATTTGATCCATCATGGAATTTCCTATTACATTTAGTTTTGCTTTTTCTGTTCCCGGTACTGCATCAAATCCAGCATGAATGATTGCACTGTTTGCTTTGGATGTTTCATTACAGACATCCTCTTCCTTTTCAATTACACACGCTTTTAATTTATATCTGGAAATTTCACGCGCAATTGCACTTCCTGTCACTCCCGCACCAATAATAACAACATCAAACATATTCATTCCTCTCCTTTTAATTCGCATAATAAACAAAAAAAGCAAAGCAAATAAAACGACTCTCCGCCGTTTTATCTACCTTGCTCAAATCTCTGGTATCAAATATTTATCTATCTCTTATTCTAGCACATTTTTTTCAAGAAGCAAGTATGATTTAATACTCTATTTCTTTTAAAATCTTATCAATCATTCTTGCATTCGCAAGTGAAACTTCTTCTTTTCCACTCCGTTACAGTTTTGACAAACTACTTTCCAGGCACAACCGCCCATACCCCACCTGATTATTCGGATACTCCCGAAATCCCGGCAGCTCCCTTGCTCCTTTCCTTAAATATGCCTTCACTTTCTCTCCGTACAAATACGGATCATTGCCTTTTACAATTCCCCATTCCATCAGCAGGGCTGCGCTTCCTGTCACAAATGGAGTCGCAAATGAGGTTCCTGATACTTCTTCATATCCACCTCCTGCTCTCACAGTCGTCACCTTAACTCCCGGTGCCACTAAATCTGGTTTAAATGCCGCTGTTCCTTCCCGTCGCTCCAACGCCCCTCGACCGGAAAAATCTGCATATGTGAATGTCAACGCATCATATGCTCCTACTGTTATCACTCTCTCTGCAGTAGATGGAATTGTAATGGTATCTGAGCTATTTGGAAATAAAAAAGCTGTTCCTATATTCAATGTACTCTGACTTGGCAGCCACATCTGATATTCTACTGATACAATTTTCTTTGGTGCCAGAATAATCCGCCACACCCCTGCATCAATATATGTTTGCTTTGGCAAAAAATCAAAATAGATTTCCTGTCGCACACTATAAGGATTTGGTTCTCCATAATATAATAAAATTTCCGTATTTCCAACCTCAAAACGTTGGGTCCCTAAGATTGATGAAATAGGTCCGACACTCATCCCTGATGGATTGACCAATGATATCTCTATTTCATCTACATAAGATTTCCATATCTGTATATTCAACGTCCGTTCTCTTATCTGAACTCCCAATTGTATTTCTTCTTCTCTGTTTTCTGTCATTTTTCCCTCAGTATGTCCTGCTGTCGTCCCCTCATTTCCTGCCCCAACACAAATCACTGTCTTCCAGACATTTGATATCTCATCTAAAAACCTCTCTAGCAGGGATGTTCCATCATGAGAGCCATAAGTATTTCCAAAGCTAATGTTAATAGCAACCGGCATTTGATATTCAATCGCTTTTCGCACTGCGTAATCTACGCCCTGCATTAATTCGGTCGTTCTGGGAAATCCATCTTCACTTGCACTTCTCATCTTCACAACAATCAGCTCACTCTCCGGGGCCACACCGGCTAATGCCCCACCACTTGTGCTTCCATTTCCCGCGGCAATACCGGCCACTGCTGTTCCATGTCCTGATATATCCTGTGTTGCCACAATTGACTGTCTGTTTATAACATTTTGTTGGTTTAGGGCATCGTCAATCTGTTCTCTGGTATATTCCACTCCAATTGTATATCCATCCGGCGGTCTTTCTCCCTCCCTTGGAATCAATGACTGATCCCACAACGCACGTATCCTTGTAGTTCCATCCGCATTTTGAAAATCCGGATTCGCATAATCAATTCCTGAATCTATCACAGCTATCAGCACGCCCTGTCCATACAAAGAAAGACGAGTACTCTGCACCGCCTGGATGCAGGATACTCGTCTTCCATTCGCCACTTGAAAAAACAATCGTTTTGGTTTTTCAACATAATTTACTTCTATAATCTGTGTTAGTCTTTCTATCAACGATTCTTTTATTGTTATGATTGCATATCCATTTTGTAATTCAACAACACTTCCAGCAAGTTCACGAACTTTAGCCAGACTGCCTGTATATTGCACGATCAATGTCCATTCTTTGTCAATTGGCTCATATCCAACATCCAGATTCAAAGAATTTTCTCGTTCTGATGCAGTCGCATCCAATGCAAGGTTTAACAGATTCTCAAGTTTTTGGCTCGCCATAATGAACTACTCCCATTGATTTTCTATTACCTTCTATTTTATTCTTCCACACACTCCATAATGATTTCCTCACACCTCTCATATCCAAGCTGTGAGCTGTTCAGACACAGTGTATAGTTACTTGCCTTTCCCCATCTCTGTTCCGTATAGAAGTTATAATTTATCATACGTCTTTTATCCACATCTGCCATCATTTTTACTGCTTCCTGTTCACTTACATTGTATAAACGGCTGATCCGCTGTGTTTTTTCCGGCATATTGCCATGAATAAACACATTAAGTACATCGTCTCTATCTTGCAGTATAAAATCTGCATTTCTTCCGACCATCACACAAGATTCTTTCTCTGCCAGTTCTAAAATAACCTTCCTCTGTGCCTCATACACGATATCCTCTATCGATTTTCCTGTAATGTCACGTCCTGCAAACGCATATGCAAATAAACCTTTCTTCGGTGATAACTCTGCACTTTCCTGAATATACTCCGGTGATAAACCGGACTCCTCTGCAATCTGACTGATGATGTTTTTATCGTAATATGCAATTCCAAGTTTCTTTGCTACTTCCTCCCCGATAAAGCGGCCACCACTTCCAAATTCTCTACTAATCGTAATAATTCTTCTTTGCATTATCATGTCCCCCTTAATTTAAAACATTTACTTTCGTTTTCCTGATCTTCTTCAAAAATACATACCCTACAGCACATGCTATAATCTCAGTTATTGGAAATGCCCACCAGATCAGCGAGATTCCGACCTGTCCATTTCGAACAATCATAGAAAATACCCCCGCAAGCGACAATATAATAACAAGCTGTCTTAAAAGTGAAATTATCAGCGATTCCATACCACCATCCAATGCCTGATAAATTCCCTGATATGCTACATTGATTCCCGCAAATATAAAACTGATTGATATAATTCTCATCGCACCAATAAAATACCCTCTTGACTGTCCGGCGTTGAATAGAGTTGCAAATGCACTTGGAAAAATTTCTGTAATAGCTGCACCCAAAATCATAAGTACAATGGTGTACAAGATTCCGTATTTCATTCCGTCTTGAATTCTCTTTTTGCTGCGCATTCCATAAGCAAAAGCTATTATCGGTGTAATCGCATCTCTCAGTCCAAAAGCCAGGAATAACACGAACTGCTGAACCTTATAAAACAGTCCGTATGCCGTCTGTGCTGATGGATTAAATTTCAAAATAAGATTCATTACATATACCATAATAGACATCAACGCCTGGGCTATGATAGCCGGAAGTCCAATTGCATATATTTCCTTTATAATTGCCAGTTCAGGCTTCATGTATTTTATTCCATGCCCAAATTCTTTATTTAATTTTATATGAAAAATAAACAACAATACAGCAGATGCTACCTGACCAATTACGGTCGCATATGCAGCACCTTTTACTCCCATTTCCGGAACCGGGCCAATTCCATAAATCATAATCGGATCCAGAACAATGTTTACAACCGCTCCTACTACCTGACCAATTGTAGAATAAAGAGAGCGTCCTGTAGCCTGCAGTAATTTTTCAAATAATGAAAAGAAAATAATTCCAAATGAAATCACGCAGCATATTCTTAAATAACTGATTCCCATCGCAAGAACTTCTGCATCGACTGTCTGTGAAGAAATATACGCTTTCACGCCAAATATACCAAATAATAAGCAGATCACATAAATAATTACTCCAAGAAACAGGCTGTTTCCTGCAACTTTTGCAGCTTTTTTATGATTTCCCTGTCCAAGTGTTCTTGCGAGAAGTGCATTTGTTCCCACTCCCGTTCCGATTCCTATTGCAACCATAAGCATCTGAACCGGAAATACTAATGTCAGTGCATTTAATGCTGATTCACTCCCCACTCTCATGTTTCCAACAAAAGCACTGTCTACAATATTATAGACCGCCTGCAATGCCATGGATAAGATCATCGGGATTCCCATCTGGATCATCAGCTTATTCACCGGCATATCCTTCATCTTGTTACTCTCCGCCATTTTATAATAATTCCTCCTTTTTTCTGCACAAAAAAAATGTGCACTTATCATATAAGTTGGACTTACGCTGATAAGCTACACACTTCTTTTTGCAAATATATTTAAGAATGTCTCAACATTCTTGCTGTATGGTGGGAGTCATCTCCCATCTGATATAAAATAAAAAACGAGTAACAAAAACTGGATTTACGCTAGTTTGCTACTCGTTTGATTGTAATTATATGGTTTGTTTTTGAAAAAGTCAAACAATTTTTCTTGCTTTTTTGCAGTAAATCTTCCCATAAACTATTTAATAAAAAGTTTGACCCAAATACTTTTTAGACATTATCACTACTGTCTTAGTTAAACCCAATCAATCTTCTGGCCACAACATATGCCATTGAAGATACTTTTCTTCCTGAGCGTCCCGGCAGATTCATTGTCTGTCCCAAAATTCCATATCGTATCTTCATAAATACTCCATAATCCTTTTGTTTTAAATACTGCCAGAGTTCTTTCTTCTTCTCCAGATTTTCTTTTTTCTTGGAACGAATACATAAAATTGAAGATACTGTCATCATGATTGCAAGATAATTCAACATGTACTTTCTTAGTTTTTTACTCTGAATCCTGCGCAGCTCGTACATATCGATCATCGTCTTTGTCACGAAAATCTGCTGATCTATTCTACTGATCATCACCTTCTCATTGACAGACTGATCTTCTCTTCCAATAAAATAACGGTAGAAATCTACATTCATATAATACAATGTCCGCACATGTGGAAGTGGGTAATATACATAAATATTGTCTACATAAAATGTATGCTTTGGCAAAGTCAACTGACAAAGCTTCAACATATCTGTACGATAAATAACGGAATGCATCAAAATATACTGTCCGATATGGAATTGTCCAATCTCATCCCATTTTAAAATCTGATTTTCCGGAAGTACATTGTCATAACGGATTACTTTTTTATGCTCCATTCCAACTTTCTCATATACATAGTTTGCAATGAGCATGTCTACTTCCTGCTCTTCTTCTTCAAAATTTTTTAGTACATTCAGAATTTTCATCAAAGAAATCCGATCTACCCAGTCATCGCTGTCTACCACTTTAAAATATTTTCCGCTTGCATGTGCTAATCCGGCATTTACAGCATCCCCATGTCCACCGTTTTCTTTATTAATAAGCTTAACGATTCCCGGATACTTTTCTTCATATTCTTTTCCAATCTCAACTGTGCGATCTTTTGACCCATCATTTACAATGAGAATTTCAACATCTTCGCCTCCTGGAAGAATGGATTCGATTGCCTGTGCCATATAAGCTTCCGAGTTGTAACACGGAATCGCAAATGATATATATTTCATTGTTCTACCCCTATTCTTTTTCTTTTATACTCCCACAAGTATACCCCAGATTCTCTTATTTTCCAACAAATTTCTTATAATATGTCTCTTCTGTCTTGTCAACTCATATTTCCAATGTTACTATAAGGGCATGAATTTTAGGAATTTTTTATAATTATTTTTGTCGGTTACAGTATACATATGTATCATATCCGGCAACAAATCATTTCATTGGAGGACATATACTATGAAGAAAAATGCAATTGTCGGTCAGTCCGGCGGACCTACCGCAGTAATTAATGCCAGCCTATACGGAGTTGTCTACGAAGCTTTGAATCGCGAGGATGTATTCGGTAATGTTTATGGCATGATCAACGGGATTGAAGGTTTCCTGCATGACCAGCTGATGGACATGAAACCTCTGGATGCATCCGGAGAACTTGAATTGATCAAAACAACACCGGGCTCTTATCTTGGTTCCTGCCGCTATAAACTGCCGGAAGATTTAAGCGACACTGTTTATCCAAAATTATTTGAAAAATTTGAAAAATATAACATTGGATACTTTTTCTATATTGGTGGAAATGATTCCATGGATACAGTCAGCAAGCTTTCCCGCTATGCTGCATCAATCAACAGTGATATTCGTTTTATGGGACTTCCTAAAACAATCGATAATGACCTTGTACTCACTGATCATACACCTGGTTTTGGAAGTGCTGCCAAGTATGTTGCTTCCACAGTAAGAGAAATTGCCATTGACGCTTCTGTTTATGACAACAAACAATCTGTTACGATTGTAGAAATTATGGGACGTCATGCCGGATGGCTTACTGCTGCCAGCGCATTGGCAAGAAAATTTGAAAATGATAATCCGGTGTTGATCTATCTTCCGGAAGTTGCATTTGACCAAGATGCATTTATCGAAAAAATAAAATCAAGTCTTGAGACAACTTCCAACCTGGTTGTTTGTATTTCAGAAGGTATCCACACTGCAGACGGAACATTTATCTGTGAGCTTGGCAGTGAAGTCGGCGTAGATACATTCGGTCATAAGATGCTGACTGGTTCCGGAAAGTATCTGGAGAATCTGGTTAAAGAGCGTCTTGGAGTTAAAGTTCGTTCTGTTGAGTTAAATGTATCTCAGCGTTGCTCTAGTGCAATGCTATCCAAAACTGACCAGAAAGAAGCCATCGCTTCCGGTTCTTTCGGTGTCACTGCCGCAATAAAAGGCGAAACCGGAAAAATGGTCGCATTCAAACGTCAGTCTCCTCTCACACTTGATGCAGACTACGTATTAAATTATGCAACAGAAGATGTAAATGAAATCTGTAATAAAGAAAAGACTGTCCCTCTGGAATGGATTTCCGAAGATGGCTCTGATGTAACAGAAGCTTTTCTTGCATATGCAAGACCTCTTGTTCGCGGAAATGTTTTAGTTCCAACTGATGAAGATGATCTTCCGAAATTTGCATACCGTAAATAATCAAAAAAGAATGTGCCGCGGCACATTCTTTTTTTTGATTATTTTTACTTCTCTTTACGTCTTTTTAATCTGCGGACAATTTTTCGAATCAGGAAAATAAGCAGAACAATAAGTAAAATAATTACGATAACAACTCCAACTATCATCGCAAAATACTTATTCGGATGCTTTACCAGATCGATTATATTTTTACTGTCATCTACAACTTTACGTCCATGTGTTGTTGCATAATACTCTGGAACATTTGCGATTCCATCTCCATCTGTATCATCAAAAGACTGCATATATCTTGCGATTGCATCCCAGGCCTTTAATTCTCTGTCACCTTCCATGATTGCCTGATCTTCCAGGTTTTCTATTGGATTTCCATCCTTATCTTTCGGTGTGATTGCCAGTAAGCCATATGACATATCCATCACTGACCCAAGCATTTGTCCTGTATAAAGGTCCGTCACTACATGATATAATTTATCATCTTGGATCTCTACTCTTTTACCATCTGCATCTGTCAGATAGCAATCTGTAACTTTATTTAAAATCATCCTGTGTGGGTTAAATGTAAAGTTTAACCCGCTGCAATACAGTCTTGCGGTTGTCATAAAATCCGAAATTGAAGCGTCTAATTCCGCTGCCAGCTTTAATTCTTTGCCCGTAAGATACGCACTGATCAAAGGATATCCGGCAAGTCCGTCTTTTCCGATTCCTAATGAGAATGAATTATATACTGCCTCTACTGTAATATCACCTTTTGTATACGTATCTCGGACCGTTCCACTCGGAACAACAGCCACATCTACTGCATCTCCATCATAATATTTTGAATTTTCAACAGCATATACATAAGCATCTGACATGATATTTCCAAGATTTAACTCTTCATGCTTTGTACCCATATCTTGCAAACTATTGAATTCCACATTATTTTCCGCAAGAATTTCCTCTCTTGTATACCCAAAATTAGAAAGATATTTTTCATCTACTGTATCCATCAATGCATCAATCTTCTGTTGTGTTTCTTCATCTGCTTTTATCTTATCTGATACTGGAATTAATTTATACGATGTTAAATCCCATCGGCCATCTTCTTTCTGTGTCAGCGAAAGCGAACCAAGATTTCTTCCATATTCCCCACAGGATACAATATATGTATTTCCATGTTGAATTGGCTCGTCTAACTGAGAATGTGTATGTCCGCTAATGATCAAATCAATATCCGGCACTGCTTTTGCAATAAGCTCATCCTCAGACTTATCTTCGTCATCCCAGGTTCCACTATGAGATACGCAGGCAATCATATCTACCTTTTCATTTTTCTTGATTTCTTCTACTGTTTGCTTTACTGCTTCTATCGGATCTTTAAAAATCAGTTCACATGTCGGTGCACATATCAATGCGTCTTTTCCAAACACCCCCAGCACAGCAATCTTTACATCACCTTTTTGAACCACCACATAATCTTTTACACCATATGCCTCAAATGCTGATTTTATCTGGCTTTGTCCCTCGCTTAAACCAGCGTCTTCCATCGCATCCCAATCTACATTACACACTACCAGATTCGGTACTGTTTCACCGGAATTCTTTGCCGCTTCCAGCATATTTGCAAGCCCCTTGGAGCGATAATCAAATTCATGATTTCCCAGTGTCGTCACATCGTATCCGAGATACCCTAACATACGAAGTTCAGCTGCCTCTGTATCATACACTGCTTGAATCAGCGTTCCCATCGAAAAATCCCCACCATCCAACAAAAGCGTATCCGGATTGTTCTTTTTTTGCTCGTCAATCAATGTCTTGATTTTCGCAAAACCTCCCACTTCTTCCTTCTCACCATTTATAACTGTTGAGAAGCTGTTTAAATGCGAGTGTGTGTCGTGGGTAAATAATACATCCAGTTTCTTTGCCCCATCCGCTGCCTGAACCGAAAATCCCAACAGCAATGGAATCAGCATTGTGACTGAAAGTATAAATACCACTACTTTCTTCCATTTTTTCATATTGCATTTACCTGCCTCTTTTTATATTATTTATTAATTTTATCATTTAATTGAGGCAATAGCAATAGACCAACGGGGACGGAGTCAATAACATTTAGTTAAGCTTTTTTCATCATAGTATGAACCCATTGGTTCACTGGTTCCCTTATCCCCATCTCTATCCAGTAACATTCTTTTTTCGGATTACCGGTTCCGGTGCTGTTTTCTGATACCTGCAGATACTAAGCAGTAATCCAAGCAAAATATAAGAAGCCAGGATTCCTGATCTTTCCGTCCCAAAAAATGGACAGTAGATTCCCATCTCACCAACTCCACCCAGATTCTCTAAGATAAAAACAATTGCCTGAATCAGGAACAACGCCGTGCATCCTGTTCCCATCACCATTCCAAGCTGGTTCTTCTGATTTAACGAAATCTTGGCAAACCGAAGAATCAGAACTACCAGACAAAGAACCAACAGAATACCTGCTAGGATTCCGTAAGCAGCTACCACACTGGCAAGCAGATGGTCACTTCCGTCTACGAATGTCAGAAGTTCTTTAAATTGCGGATTGCCATGAAATGCTGAGCTTCCGGAAATCATTTCCCGAATCACATTGACTCTTGGGAAATCTACTGCATAATCACCGATCGAGAAAATAGCCGCTATACGCTCTTTATGGTAAGCCATGCCAAAACACCAGATGCCTCCTGCAAGCAGTACCGGTATCAGAACAACAACTACTCCGATTCCCGTAAGTACTGCTTTTTTACAAACCTGAAACCAGCCTTTGTAAACAGCCGTCGCCAAAACCACACAATAAACCACTTCCAGTATCATTGCCGCGATCAGGCTCTGGCATCTTATGATCAGAAAATAAGACGGAATGATCATCCAGAGGATTGCCTTTAAAATTCCTCGGTATCCCTGACCTCTGTAACTATATAATACCGCTGCAAACAACGGAATTGTCAGCCAGAGCAAATCAATCAGATTCAATCCAATATGTCCGAAAGGCATTATGATATATCTTGTTGATCCATTCACTTGCGCACCGACGACCTGCAGTCCAACTAAAAGTAAAACTTGGTATGCAATCAAGATTGGTTTTGCATAAGCTGCAATTCTCGTATAATCCATATAGCAAATACCAATCATAAGCACAAGTCCAAGTAAAAGTACCGGCACTTCCAGTGACGTATGCCAGCTCGATGACATTCCTGTCCAGAACAATTCTTCTGTTTTTCCTGCACTCTGCTTAATGCCTAGAACAGTCTGATACATAATGCTTCGTAAAAGATAACCTGCAAGACTTAATCCAACGATCAGTGCGATCATCCCCCACGCCATTGTCGGCCGGTGGATTCTGTCCATCTCAAGCCCGACTTCTACCGGATCTCCCATCTCTCGGATCGCAGCTTCTTCCGCTTCTGTCTGACTCATTCCCTCACCCAGGAATTCCTCTTTCTGATCCTCAATGTGATCATTGATTTCCTGTTCTATCATCCCTCTTGCCATCTTACAACGAATCTGTTCTGTTAATGTATGCAAATACTCCTCTCGTCTCATCAAACATCCCCCTTTCTAACAAACCGCTGTATTTAGCACATTCACTACAGCTGATGAATAAATTTCCCACTCTTCTTTCTTCTCTGCTAAAACCTTCCTCCCAGTTTTCGTAATACTGTAATACTTACGGACCTTGCCGCCAACCTCTTTCTCATAGACCGTCAGATATTTCTTATCTTCCATCCCATGAAGTAATGGATATAATGTTCCTGCCTTTAATTCAAATACATTCTGTGATTTCTCTCTCAAGGTTTCTATCATCTCATAACCATACATATCCTTTTCAGATAAAAGCTTTAATAATAACATTGTTGTGCTTCCTGATATCAGACTTCTGTCAACTGCCATAACACTTCCTCCTTCTGATTTTACCTTAACTGTATACATCTTAGCATTCCCACTGCGAAATGAAACTCATCTTGCAGTAAATATATCGGTTATCTATATATCTTAGCTTGATTATATATCGACTATCTATATATGTCAATAAAAGAATCCTCTATTCTTTACATTTTCAATATATAAAAAACAAACAGGCAGTAATTGTAAGCGAACAAAAAAAGACCAATGAATACTATCATTGATCTTCTCCGTTTCAGTGAGCGTGCGGGGATTCGAACCCCGGACAACTTGATTAAAAGTCAAGTGCTCTACCACCTGAGCTACACGCCCATATTAAATTATTTTGATTAACCGAACTTGTATAATCGGCAAATTTTCTTTTGAAAAGGGTGGGTAGTGGGACTCGAACCCACGATATCCGGAACCACAATCCGACGCGCTAACCAACTGCACCATACCCACCATACCGAGCCTGGGGGGATTCGAACCCTCGACCTACGGCTTAGAAG